>CAZCVB010000178.1:0-5083 GCA_964501805.1 uncultured Desulfobacteraceae bacterium
GAAGGAAGAATTGATGGCGCGCATCAACAGCATGCTGCGCCTGAAAAAATACCAGGACGCGCTCAAAGACCGGAACGCCCGGCTCCAGGAAAAAATCCGGGAAAGAACGGCGGAGCTGGAAAGGGCGCGTTTGGACCTCGTCTGCCGCCTCGGCAGCGCGGCCGAGTTCCGGCACCGGAAGGGACGGAGACACGTGCTCCGGGTGGGCTATTTTTCCCGGGTGATCGCTGAAGGTCTCGGGTCGGACAGGGCGTTCACGGAACAGATCTTCGTTGCGGCCCCGCTTCACGATATCGGAAAACTCGGCATCCCGGAAAAGATCCTTTTCAAGAGAGGAAAACTCTCTCCGGATGAAAAAAAGATAATGCGCCGCCATTGCGCCATCGGCGCGGACATGTTGCGGCACAAAACGCTGAAACAGGCCTCCCCCTTCACGCTTTCTGTCCCGGATATCCCTCCGGAACCGGGATCGGCGGCGGACGCCTTCGCGGAAACGGCCGCAAATATCGCCCTGACCCACCATGAACGGTGGGACGGCACCGGATACCCGGGAGGCATCCGCGGAGAGGAGATCCCCATGGAATCACGGATCGTCGCCGTGGCCGACACCTACGACACCCTGTGCGCGCATCCGGCGTACACAGCCCGGAAGGCACTGGACCTGATGCGGACGACCCTCAACCCGCGATTCGATCCGGCCGTGTTCAACGCCTTTGAGAAATCCCTGGAGCAACTGGAGGAGATCCGGTCTTTTTTCGCAGACCGGCAGGGCACCTGATCCGCCGCCGATCCATCGGCTTTCTTTTTTTCAGGGAGGGATCACAGCTCCCGTTTGGGTTTTGTAAATCCATGGCTCAGCTCAATGCTGCGTGTCGGCAATAACCATATCCAAACCGGAAAAGAGGATGAACAGGATCAGGGTTCATCCTCTTTTTTTACGCCTTCCCCGGCCTGTGAAGCGCGGATTTTCCCTTGAAACGTTGACTTTGTCTTCAGTCTCAAGTAAAATAAATCGTTAAATTGATAATTCCGGGAAGAATCAACGGCACAGACCTTTATGCACGAGCGGAAATGAACCACCCTGCTGCAAGCAACGTGTTATCATCGAAAGCATTGAACGCCCCAAGAGGCTGGGAATACAACCCTTGTCCGCCTCCGGCGGATTCAAAAACCTGACCGCATCCGGAATCCTGGGAATGAAAAAGAAGTACCAAATCATTACAGTTGTCCTGACCAGCGTTTTTGTGGTGGCGTTTTTCCTGAGCATCTACATCACGGTAGATGAAAAAATGCCCGATAACGCCGTCGTGGTGATTACCCTGGAGGACAAGCTTTACCATTCCATTCATTTCGACTATATCTGCGTGGCGAACAAGACGGCCAAGATCACGACCCTCGAAAAGGCCCTGGCCCAGGGGTTCAAACCCGACCCCCACTGCCAGAGTCTGGGGTATTTCAGAGGAAACCGGCAGTTTCTTTTTTACTATCTCCTCTCAAGATTGGGTTTTCAGGTCAACAGCCGCTGGGACAAGCAGGGAAACTGGATGTGGTAGTTGTCATCCCCTCGCCGGATGCGAAGCCGCCATTGTCCGGGCAGGGAAGGCCCGTCTTTGGGGATGCATGACGAATTTCAGGGGATAAAACTCGAGACGGGCACGGAAACAGGGCAGGAGGGAACGCTTGCAGGCAAGGGTCCCTTCATGTGAAAACAGGGGGCAACCAGTATAATGCCCAGTCTATATATCGTCAGCAACGAGGGAAAAATTTCCAATTTTCCCCTCACCGAGAGCCGGATCAGCATCGGCCGCAGCAAACAAAACGATTTGGTCCTTCCGGACAATACCGTTTCCCGCCACCACGCCGAAATCCTGAAGACACCAAAAGGCTACCTGATTCAGGATCTCGGCAGTTACAACAAGACAAGCGTGAACGGCCGCTCCGTGGACAGTGCCTACCTGGCCCACGGCGACAGGATACAGGTCGGAACGACCCGGCTCACCTTTCTTGAAGATGACGGCCATCCCTCGAAGGCCGGGGATTCCCTCGTCCTCACCGCACCGGACGGGCATGAATCGGATGACCAGCGCATTGTCGGGAGCAGTTCCGCAGGAATCGAAAAGATGGGAGATTCCCGGCAACTCCTGGTGGCCGTCGACACGCCCGCCCGGGTGCCGTCGGCAGGGCCGCAAAAGCTCCGGAAAAAGGAACCACCGGATGAACCACCGGCCCACCTCTCCACCCTGGCCAGGAGCAACAAGGTCCTCTTCATCCTCTATGAAATCAGCCGGCATCTCAACCAGATTCACGAATTCGAGGAACTGCTCGGCAAGATAATGGACCTGGTATTCATGGTCATCGACGCGGATTATGGTTTTCTGATCCTCACCAGCGGAAAGGACGGTGAGGAGCTCATCCCCATTGTCGTCAAGCAGAAGACCGGCGTCGGCGTTCCCGGGGGAAAAATAAGGGCAAGCCGTACCCTCATAAACAAGGTCATCCGGGACAAGGTCGCCCTTCTCACTTCCAACGCCATGGATGATTCCCGTCTGGACGGCGCCGAGAGTGTCATCCTGCAACGGATCCGCTCCGCCATCTGCGTCCCTCTCTGGCGGAAAGACGAGATCATCGGCGTCATTCAACTGGACAGCGTCCGGTTCGACAACCAGTTCACCCAGGATGACCTGGAACTCCTGAAGGCCATCGGCAGCCAGGTGGCCCTCGTCATCGAACAGGCCACCCTGAACGAGCAGATCCGGGAAGAAGAACGGATGCGGAGCCGCCTGGAGCGATTTCACTCCCCCCAGGTCATCGAAATGATCCTGAAAGGCGGCCAGGAGACAAAAGACAATGTCATGGAGCCGAAGGAACTGACCGCGACGATCCTTTTCACGGACATTGTCGGTTTCACGCGTCTTTCCGAAACCCTCCCCCCCCGCGAGGTCAATATCATCCTCAACCGCTATTTTTCCAAGATGACCGACATCATATTCAAGTATGACGGGACCCTGGACAAATATATCGGAGACGGCATGATGGCCGTTTTCGGCGCCCCCATGGAAAAGGAAGACGACGCGGAGCGGGCCGTGCGGGCGGCCATCGAGATCATTGAGGAGTTATCCGCCATGATGAAAGAGACGACTCCGGACCGTCGGTTCGACATCCGCATCGGAATCAATACCGGGCGCGTCGTCGCCGGCAATATCGGCTCCCCGAAAAGAATGGATTACACGGTTATCGGCGATCCGGTGAATATCGCCTCGCGCCTTGAATCCATGGCCAAACCGAATCAGATCCTCCTGGGAGAGGAGACCTGCCGCCGGGTCAAGGACCGGTTCGCCATCCGTAAAATGGGACTCAAAAAGGTAAAAGGGAAACGTTCGGAAATCATGGTTTATGAAGTGACGGGAGGATAGAAGGCGGGAAAGGGATCAGGAGCTCTTTTTTTTCCGTATCATGGTCGCGATGTTCTTTGTAAGCAGGTCGTAATTTTCTTTCAGTTTCTTGAACTTTTCTTCACTCTCCAGGGCCCGCCGGGCCGTTTTTTTCAGACGCAGCTTGAGATTGGTAATGTCCGTGTTCAGGATCACGCACTCCCGGCCCTTCCCCGAAGGAAGGGGGGCGGGGTATACCTTTGCAAGTGAATAGACGGCCTTTCCCTTTGCCCCGATATACTTCCACTCAAGGGATCTGAGGGAGTCCCCTTTCAGGACCCGGAGAAGCGTGTTCCGGAAGTCGCGGCGGTAGGCCCTGGCCACAAACGCTAACGCGTTTTTTCCCAGCACCTGTTCCGCCGGGTAACCGAAACTCGCCTCACACGCCTTGTTCCACGCGGTGATCTTCCCCTTGCCATCCACCCGGAACACCGGAAAAGGAGCGTCGTCATGGTCACCCCGGGAGGATGCACCGGATCCGGTCTCCGTTTTGCTGGTCCGGATTTCCTCAATAATCTGGATGGCGCCCTTGACCTCGCCGTTTTCATCCAGGATCGGGGCGGCCTTGATACCGGCCCGGACGCCGCCCTTGAGTCGGGGCAGAAGCGTGTCCACCGAAAAACTGCCGCTGTCGGTCATGGAAACCACCGACTCACTGTATTTCTCGTAAAGGACATCGGGATTATCCAGCAACTTGTCCGCCATGCTCCCTTCGTCATCCAGGGAGAATCCGTCCCACACCCTTTTGCCGATGATCTCGCCGGGTGAAACGCCCGTCAGCTCCTGGCAGGCGCGATTCCACTCCACCACCCGGTGCCGATTGTCCAGGACAAAGGTCGGAACGGGAAGCCGGTCCAGGATATTTTCGAGATATTTCCTGGAATCCGTCAGCATTTCCAGCCTGGATCTTTCGCGGCGGAGGGCCTCCGCCCGCTCTTTTTCAAAAAGAAACGCAAAAAGCAGGATCGCGAGGAGTCCGGTCAGATAAAATCCGAAGAAATAGACGGGGGCAACGCTCGGAGGGACGTGGGTGCTGAATTCATGACCGCGCCTCAAAAGGGCCACCATGACGCCGCTTTCCATGAAGACCAGACAGGCCCAGACGCTTCCCCATTTATACCCGGTCAGAAAAATGGCCAGGAGGATCACCACCGCGTTCCATACCCACGGGAGGAAGACCAGCCCTTTTGCGGAGAGATCGCCGCTGTGCCAACGGATCACCACCAGGAGAGACCAGAGAATGAACAGGGCCGAATTGGCGCTCAGCATGAGGTTTCGGCTGATCCTCAGGAGAAGGACCACGCCGATGCCGAGCAGGGCGGCGGCCACGCTGACATAGCAGAGCAACCGGGCCCCCACGAAAAAATAGAAGACCCCCAGCAACAGCGCAAGAACCACAAAGACCAGCCCGAACATATTGAGGACGACGGCCCTTGCCCGGGTCTCCGAATCCGCCGACTCAATGCCGCCGGTCAGGAAATTATGCCATGCTGAGTTTTTTTTTAAATTCATGATTGCGAAAAGGTGCCGGTTTTCAGGCCGAGCCCTCCACAGGCTCTTTTTTTACCATCGAAGTAGACGAGTACCCGGCGGGGCGCGCCGGTTTCAGCCTAAATCGTCAAAATTCATATACTGCACTGTACCGTCTTCCT
>CAZCVB010000179.1:0-5081 GCA_964501805.1 uncultured Desulfobacteraceae bacterium
CAAGGGGTTCGGCGAGGACCAGATCATGGCCATGATCAACGAGATGTGAGGACCGGTTGGTCTTCACGGCCTGCGCAAGTCGCGGCAATCATGATTCAGCGGCCGTCCACGGATCAATTTCGGGCGCCGGCGGGTTCCCGATCCGGTGCCGCCGGAGACGGGATGAAAAATAGCCATTTAAATTGTCCGTACAGGACGGGCGAAACGATCAGGCAGGAGAAGATAAATGGACGAGTGGCAGCCGAAGATCACGACTTTCTTGTGTAACTGGTGCAGTTATGGCGCGGCGGACCTGGCGGGCGTGAGCCGGTTCCAGTATCCGCCCAACTTCCGGATCATCCGCGTCCCGTGTTCGGCGCGGGTGACCCCCAAGTTCATCCTGGCGGCCTTTCGTCACGGTTCGGACGGGGTCTGGGTCTCGGGGTGACATCCCGGCGACTGTCATTACCTGGAAGGTAATTATTATGCAAGGCGGAAGTTCGCGCTGCTCAAGGGTCTCCTTGAGCACGTGGGGATCGAACCGGGACGGCTTCATTTTTCATGGATATCCTCGGCCGAGGCGACCAAGTTCGTCGAGGTGGCCAGGGAGGTGTCCGCGGAAGTAAAGGCCCTGGGTCCGGCCGGGTATTTCATCAAGAGAAGGGCTGAGGTGGCGTGATGCTGAGTTATGCGGAAAAGATCAGGGATGCGGCAAAGCGGTTGCTGGAGGCCGGGACGGTGGACGTCTTTATCGGGTACCGGAAAGGAACGGTGCCCATGATGAACGAGCCGGTCCTGGTCTCGAGGCCCGAAGACGCGGACGTGCTTCACTGGGACAGCCATTGCGGCCTGAACCTGTGCAATTACCTGACCAAGCGGAAGGACCGGATCGGGATCGTGGCCAACGGGTGCAATTCCCGGAATATCGTGACGCACATCATCGAGAACCAGATCTCCCGGGAGCAGTTGCATATCGTCGGGATCCCGTGCAAGGGGATGATCGATCACCGCGCGGTGATGCGGGCGGTCTCCGGGCGGGAGATCCTGGAGGTGACCGAAGCGGGGGACCGGTTTACGGTCAGGGGCCGGGATTTTGAAGAGACCTTTGAAAAAAAGGACTATCTCCGGAGCAACTGCGCCGTCTGCACGCACCGGAACCCGGTCATATACGACGAAATGGTCGCCGATCCGGTGGAGGAACCGGCGGACACGGCGCCGTTCGCGGACGTGGAAAAGGTGGAAGGGATGACGCCGGAGCAGAAGCAGGGCTTTTTCACCTCCCTGATCCAGCGGTGCATCCGGTGTTACGCCTGCCGGAACGCGTGTCCGTTATGTTACTGCCCCACGTGCTTCGTGGACGAGTCTCAGCCCCAGTGGGTGGGAAAGAGTTCCGACCCCACGGACACCATGACCTTCCATCTCCTGCGGGCCTATCACTGCGCCGGGCGCTGCACCGACTGCGGGGCCTGCGAGCGGGTGTGTCCCATGGGGATCTCCATGCGCCAGTTCACCAAGAAGCTGAACAAGGACGCGTGGGACCTCTTCTCGTGGGAGGCGGGGCTCAGCCTGGACCAGAGGCCGCCCCTGGATGTGTACCGTCCGGATGACTACAATGACTTTATAAAGTAATGGGGTGCGGGAGGCCGCGACCGGAAGGGATCCCCGGAAGGATCCCGCCGGGTTTTCATAACCCTGCGCGGCGACCGGATGAGAACGGACCTTCCATAAACGGTCCCGAGAGGTAGATGATATGGCGAATCAGGTATTCACGAAAGAGGGCTGGATCGAGGCGTTACGCGGGCTGGAGGGAAAATACGGGGTCTTCGTTCCGGCAAAGGACGGGGAGTTTCATGCATTCAAACCCCTGGCCGACGTGAAGGTCCCGGCGTTTGATTTCCAGAACACGCGCCTGTCGGCGAAAGCACTGGTCTATCCCCAGTCGGAGCGCATGTTCGAATACAGCCTGGACGAAAAGGACCCGGACGCGTACCTGCTGAAGGAGACGCCCAAGGACTATTCGCCCCGGGCGATTGTGGGGATCCGGCCGTGCGACGCCCATGGATTCCGGATCGTGAAAAGAAACTTCGACAATCCCGAGTACCGGGACCCCTGGTGGGTACAGCGTTTTGAGGCCACCGTCCTGGTGGGGCTGGGATGCAACGAGCCCTGCGCCACCTGTTTCTGCACCCAGGTGGGAGGGGGCCCCTTCAATGAAGACGTGCTGGACGTCCTGCTGTACGACCTGGGCGACCGGTTCCTGGCCAGGGGGCTGACGGAAAAGGGAGACGCCTTCCTGGGAAGCCTGGAAGGGGGCGCGCCCGCCGACGACGCCGTGCTCAAGTCCGCGGCGGACCTGGCGGCATCCGCGTCGGAAAAGATCACCGGCACGGTCCCCACGGATCGGCTGAAGGAAAAGGAGATCAACGCGCTGTTCGATGCGCCGTTCTGGGACGAGGTGGCCTTTGCCTGTCTCAACTGCGGCACGTGCACCTACCTGTGCCCCACCTGCTGGTGTTTCGATATCCAGGACGAGGTTTACGGGAAGGAGGGCGACCGGATCCGCAACTGGGATTCCTGCATGTTTCCCCTGTTCACGCTGCACGGGTCGGGGCACAACCCGAGGGAAAACAAGGTCCAGCGCGTGCGCCAGCGGTTCATGCACAAGCTGAAGTATTACGTGGACAAGTATCAGGACGGGGTCCAGTGTTCCGGCTGCGGCCGGTGCGTGAGGTACTGCCCGGTGAACATCGACATCCGGAAGGTGTGCGAACTGATGAACAATTACGGCTGATTCTGCGGATCCAGCAGGGAAGCGCAAACAAAAGGGGGGATTCACTTGAAAAATCCGTATTTGCCGTACCCGGTACGCATTAAGGAAATCGTTACGGAGACGGAGGACCGCAACCTGAAGACGTTCAAGTTCCAGTTCCTGAACACGTCGGACGAGGAGGCCTTCGCATACACGCCGGGACAGTTCGCCGAGCTGTCGGTCCCCGGGAAGGGCGAGATCCCCATCGGGATCGCGTCGTCCCCCACGGAAAAGGGCTATGTGACCTTTACGGTGAACAAGGTGGGGCTGGTGACGCGCCATCTTCACAACATGAACGAAGGGGATGTCATGGGGATCCGGGGTCCCCTGGGAAACTGGTACCCGTGGGACGAGATGGAGGGGAAGAACGTGGTGATCATCGGGGGCGGGTTCGCCTTCACCACCCTCCGTTCGAGCATCGTCTACATGCTGCACCCGGACAACCGTTCCCGGTTCGGCGACATCACCGTGGTATACGGGGCCCGGAGTCCCGGCATGCTGCTGTACAAGGAGGAACTGGCCGCGTGGGAGCAGCGGGACGATATCCACATGCACATCACGGTGGACGGCACGGATGACCCGGACTGGAAGTATAACGTGGGATTCGTCCCCACCATTACGGAACAGAAGATCACCAGCTCCGAAAACGCCATTGCCATCGTGTGCGGGCCGCCCGTCATGATCAAGTTCACCCAGCCGGTGCTGGAAAAGCTGGGGTTTCCGCCGGAGCGGATCATCCTTTCCCTGGAGATGCGCATGAAGTGCGGGATCGGGATCTGCGGCCGGTGCAACATCGGGGACAAGTATGTGTGCAAGGACGGCCCGGTTTTTTCCCTTGCGCAGTTGAAGGAGATGCCGTCCGAGTATTGAGGGCCTCGTAAACGGAAGGGGCGCGCGGCGGCCTTTTTTCCGGGCATGATGTCGCCGTGGGGATTTTCACGGGCCGGACCGCGGGCCGCTCTTTTCCGACCGTACCCGGCCCGGCCAAAGGCCTTGACAAGGGGTACGCAACAGGCTAATCACGAATAAAGCGGTCCGATCGGCCACTTTCAATTACGCCGGGAGAAAAATGATGCAGTTAGCGGAAAACCTTGAAGCGGTGAACCCGGACCTGACCCCCGAGGTCATGTCGAAGGTCGATGAAATTATCGCGCGCTACCGGGACATGAGGGGCAGCCTGATCCCGGTGCTGGAAGAGTGCCAGGCGGTGGTGGGATACCTGCCCGTGGAACTCCAGGAATATATCGCAAAGGGATTGAACCTTCCCGGAAGCGCCGTTTACGGGGTGGTGAGCTTTTATTCCTTTTTCACCATGGTTCCAAAAGGGAGGCATACCATCAAGGTCTGTCTCGGCACCGCCTGTTACGTCCGGGGAACCAGGGCCATCCTGGACAAGATCGTAAAAAAATATCACCTCGATGTGGGAGAGACCACCGAGGACCGGCGGTTTTCCCTGGAGGCGGTGCGATGCCTGGGCGCCTGCGGCCTCGCGCCCGTGGTGGTGGTGGATGACGACGTCCACGGGGGACTGGTTCCCAACAAGATCCTCGACATCCTGGAAAACTATAAATAAACCGGCGGCCGCCCGGCGACGCGTTCGGCGGGGCCGGGAAGGAAACGACAAAGCCTGTCGCTCTTGAAAAACGCCTTTTCCTTAGCGGACATCCCGCATATCCTGCACCATCTGAATTACCGATGGAACCTGGAGGCCCTCGCCCTCTGGAAAGGGGATCCGCCCCCGTTTCCGCCCTACCGTATTTACGAAGGATTTGCGCCTTTCCTCCGCCTTGAAACCCTGGCCCGGATCGAGGGCCTTGAAAAGGGCCGCGTCCGCACCCGGCTCCGGCATGCCCTCATGGACCATTACCTCCAGCGGGCCCTCCTCCCCCACGAGACGGAAATGCGCACCTGGATGCGGGGGGCGGCCGCCCACGTGGCCGGTGAAAAGATCTATTTCCGGGACATGATTTCATGGTGCCGGAAGCCCCGCTCCCATGAGGACCGGCAGTGCCTGCAGAAGGAGACCGGTCCGCTCCTGAAGTTCCTGAAGCCTTTCGCCCTGAACTACTGGAAAATTCTCCTGGAGGTGCTCCGAAACGATTTCGGGTTCGAGACCTATGCGGCCTATTGCCGCGACAAGAAAGGGATCCCCCTCTCCCGTTATTATGAAATGATCGAGGGTCTTCTCGAGGAGACGGACGCCCTCTATTTCCCGGCCATGGAGGAATGGGCCGCACGGCGGTTCCGGCGGCCGCTGGAGGACCTTACCCGGTTTGACGCCATCCATCTCCTG
>CAZCVB010000180.1:0-5059 GCA_964501805.1 uncultured Desulfobacteraceae bacterium
CGAAACCGGCAGTGAGCGGAGCCAGGGACGGCGTAGCGAACGTGAGTGGAGGGAATATGCCGCTTCTCCGCTCCGGAAAGGGTGGGGTTCTGAGATAGGGTTGCGGGAGATCCGCCACCATCCGGTATATCCGGTATAATCGATATTGATGAAGGGACTCCGGTCCTGTTGCACCACTGCGATACCCCCGGCCGGACATGAAAATGCTTTTCCGAAAGGCGCGCCATTGCCGTCCAAATGGATAAAACGGATACTGATTCTCCTCCTGGTCCTTGTCTCGGGATCCGTCATCACGGTATACGCCGTCCTCCGCACGTATGACTTCAACCGGCTCAAACCGGCCGTTATCCGCGCGGTGAAGGAAGCCACCGGCCGGGACCTTGCCCTGGGCGGCGACATCTCTCTTGCCATCGGTCTCCATCCCGCCCTCGTGGCGGAGGATGTGGCCTTTCAGAACGCCCCCTGGGGATCCAGGCCCCGGATGATCCGGATTCGCCGCCTGGAAGTGGAAACGGCCCTCCTTCCGCTGCTGTGGAAGGACATCCGCGTCCGGAGACTCATCCTGGTTCAGCCCGAGATATTACTGGAAACCGGTCCTTCCGGCCGGTCCAACCTCGATTTCAAAACCGGGAAAAAGAAAACGGCTTCCCGGTCCGCGCCCGCGGACGAGACCGAGCTCCCCGCGCTCACCTTCCGGGACATCCGTATCCAAGACGCGAAGATCGACTACCGGGACCATTCCACCGGGAAGACGTGGCGCCTGGCGCTGGATAAAGGATCGGTGAAGGGTCCCTCCCTCAAGGCTCCCGCCGTTTTTTCCCTCTCCGGTTCGTGGGACCGCGCCCGGTTCCGGATCAAGGGACGCGCCGGACCGCTGACGGGCCTGGCGGATCCCGATAAATACGTTTTTGTGGACATCTCGGTAGCGGCCGGAGACGCCACGATCCGTCTGAAGGGCCGTGTCAGGGACGTGGCAAGGGCCCGGGGAATGGACCTGAAGATCACGGCCCGGGCCGGGTCCCTGTCCGGGTCGACGGCGCTCCTGGGGATATCCGGCGTACCCGAGGCGGGTCCCGTGGAGGCGGGTTTCAGGCTGACCGACACCGGCGCCGGGGGCTACCGCATTTCTTCCCTGAAGCTCCGCCTTGGAAAAAGCGACCTGGCGGGATCTGCGGAAATCCTCCTGTCCGGGAAAAGGCCCCGCCTGACCGCGGCCCTCTCATCCCGGACCCTGGATCTCCGCCCCTTTCTGACCGGGCGCGGCCCGGCCCCCGCCGGGGAGACCAAGGCCGCCCGGGCGGACCGGCATCCGGACCGCGTCTTCCCGGATCGCCCGATCCCCTTCCGCTCCCTGACCGGTATGGACGCCGATCTCTCTCTCAACATCCGCACGATGGTTGCCCCTTCCATTCTCCTGAAGGATCTCACGATCCGCGCCCGCCTGAAAAACGGGCGCCTCGACCTTGACCCGTTTCACGCCGCGGCCGGCGGGGGAACCCTGGACGCACGCATCAATATTCGACCGGACCGGCGCGGCGCGGCCGTCTCCGCCTGGATGAAAATCGTCCGCCTCCACCTGGATGCCGTGGCGCCGAAGGGCGGGAAGCCCGGGGATCTTTTCAGAGGGGTCCTGGACGCGGACCTGGACCTCCACGGCCGCGGGAAATCCGTGGCGGCCCTCATGGCCGGACTCGACGGCCGCACCGTGGTCTCCATAAAAAACGGACGGATCAACACCCGGTACATCAACCTGCTGGGGGCGGACATGGCCACGGGTCTCCTCCGGTTTCTCAACCCCTTCAGGAAAAAGACCCCGGACAATGAATTCAACTGCCTTGTGAGCGGCTTCCGGATCCAAAACGGCGTGGCCGACGTTACGGCCCTGGTCATGGACACCCCGGCCGTGACCCTGTCGGGGAAAGGGAGGATCCGCCTGAAGACCGAAACACTCGACCTGGGCTTCCGGCCGTTCCCCAAAAAGGGGATCGACACCGGCATTTTCGGAAAACTCAGCATCAGTCTGGGGGAACTGAGCAGGCCCCTCAAACTGGCCGGGACGCTGGCGCATCCCTCCCTGGCCGTTGACACGGCAAAGGCCGTCACCACCGTGGGAAAGGCCGTCGGCGGGGTGGTCCTGCTGGGCCCGGCGGGTATTGCCGCGATCCTGGCAGGCAGGCGGTCGGATGACGGGGATCCCTGCCGGGCCGCCATGCAGGCTGCCACGGGGGGCGGAAAAAAACCACAGGCACGGAAACCGGAAAAAAAGAAGAAAGGCGTGATGGAGTCCCTGGGCGGCGGCATCCGAAAACTTTTCGGCAGGTAAGCGCGATCGAACCGAACGATAACGGCTTTCATAAACCCTTACAGGAGGATCACGATGGCGAATGAAAAGGGAACGGCCCTGGTGACGGGGGCCAGCAGCGGGATCGGAAGGGAAACGGCCCTGAGACTGGCGGCGGACGGGTTCGAGGTGATCGCGGCGGCCCGCCGCGCCGATCGGCTCGAAAAACTGGCGAAAACAGCGGAAGGGATCGTTCCAAGGCCGGTGGACCTCTCCGCGCCGGCCGAGACGGAATCCTTCTGCGCGGATCTGCAGAACCTGGCAAGACCCGTGTCGGTACTCGTGAACGGCGCAGGATACAGCATCCGCGGGGCGCTGGAGGATGTGCGCATGGAAGACATCCGGCGCATCTTCGAGGTCAACCTGTTCGCCCTGATCCGCGTCACCCAGGCCTGCCTGCCCGGCATGAGAAAGATGCGGCAGGGGACCATCGTCAACCTCAGTTCCATCGTGGGGAAATTCGTCTTTCCCACCAGCGGCGTTTACGCGGCCACCAAACACGCGGTGGAGGCCGTGAGCGACGCGCTGCGCGTGGAGATGCGGCCTTTCGGAGTCCGTGTGGTGGTCATGCGGCCGGGCCCCATCGCCACGGAGTTCAACGACGTGGGGAACCAGATGACAGGGGATCTCATGTCCAGGACCGATCCGGATTATAAGCCTGTCTATAACGCCGCGGGCGCGGGGATCGGCAAGATGTTCGCCGGTGTCACCGTGCCGGGACCGGACCTGATCGCAGACCTCATCCTGGAGGCCGTACGTTCCGAGAACCCGCGCGCGGTCTATGCAGCGGGTCCCTTTTCGGACGAATTCCTCGGGAAACGCGCCGAACTCGACGATGACGCGTTCGACCGTTTCCTGACCGAACGGACCGGCCTGGCCGGGCTCCGGGTGTAATCGGGAGGAGTTGCGGTTTGATGACCGGGCAGACTGCGGAAATCGTGAAAAACCACAGGGTGACCGCGGACACCTTTCTGATGGCCCTCAGGTGCGACAGCATTGTCGCGGAGGCGCGGCCGGGCCGTTTCGTGATGATCCGCGTGCGGCCGGGCCTTGATCCCCTCCTGCGGCGGCCCTTTTCCATCTGCGGCACCCGGGGAAAGGATATCGCCCTGATCCTGTACCGCGTGGCGGGCCGGGGAACGGCCATCCTGTCCGGGCTCTCCCGGGGAGAACGGCTGGAGGTCCTGGGGCCCCTGGGAAAAGGGTTCGATCCTCCCGGGGACGAGGGGGCCGGGATCCTGGTGGCGGGCGGGATCGGAATCGCCCCGCTTTTTTTCCTGGCCGCGGCCGCCGGAAACGTCCCGATGACCTTCCTGGCCGGTTTCCGGTCCGCCAGTGAACGGATCCCGGAGGATTTCTTCGGCCCCGGGATACCGGAGATTCTCCTTTCCACGGATGACGGGAGCATGGGCCATCACGGGCCGGTAACCGACCTCCTGGAACGGTGCCTGGATGCCCGCCGGGAAAAACGCCTTACCGTCTACACCTGCGGTCCGCTTCCCATGATGAAGCGGGTGGCCGTGTTGTGCCGGTCGCGGGACATCCCCTGCCAGGTCTCGCTGGAGGCGAACATGGCCTGCGGGGTGGGGGCGTGCCTGGGATGCGCCGTGCGGGCGCGCCCGGGCGAAGGGACCACCTATTACCATGTCTGCCGGGACGGGCCGGTCTTCGACGCCCGGACCCTGGACTGGGAGGGACTATAGGACATGTCTCAATGTGATCTGAGCGTAGAAATCGGTCCGTTGCGGCTGAAAAACCCGGTCCTGACCGCATCCGGGACCTTCGGTTACGGCCGGGAATTTTCCGACCTGGTGGACCTGGACCGGCTCGGCGGGATCGTGGTCAAGGGCCTTTCTCTCCGGCCGAGGGCCGGGAATCCCCCTCCCAGGATCGTGGAGACCCCCTGCGGCATGCTGAACGCCATCGGCCTGGCCAACGTGGGGCTGGACGCCTTTCTGAAGGAGAAGGTCCCATGGCTCCGGTCCCTGGATACCGCCGTGATCGTCAACATCTACGGCCATACCCTGTCCGAATACGGGGAGGTGGCCGCGGGGCTCCGGGGAGTGGAAGGGATATCGGCCCTTGAAGTGAATATCTCGTGTCCCAACGTGGAAAAAGGCGGGATGGCCTTCGGCACCGACCCGGAGATGTCGGCCCGGGTGACGGCGCATGTCCTTGAAAACACCGACAGGCCCGTCATCGTAAAATTGTCCCCCAACGTGACGGATATCCGCGAGACGGCCCGGGCCGTGGAATCGGCGGGGGCGCACGCCGTCTCCCTCATCAACACGCTGACCGGCATGGCCATCGACATCGAACGGCGTGCACCGGTTCTGGCCAACGGTTCCGGGGGCCTGTCCGGTCCGGCCATCCGCCCGGTGGCGGTCCACATGGTCTACCAGGTGGCGGGCGCCGTGGGCATTCCCGTCATCGGAGGCGGCGGCATCATGGATTACCGGGACGCGCTGGAGTTCCTGATGGCCGGGGCCTGCGCGGTCCAGGTGGGAACGGCCAACTTCGTGAATCCGTCGGTTTCAACGGACATCATCGACGGGCTGCGTCGATTCTGCGAGGAAAAGGGTGTCTCCGGGATCGCGGAACTCGTCGGCGCGGCCCGGAAATAGGGATGCGCCGGGCACGCAAACGCACTTACCAGCCTTTCCGGCCTCTGCAGAATCGCAGCGATATAATGGGGACTTCCGTTGGGCCTCCGGAGCC
>CAZCVB010000181.1:0-5053 GCA_964501805.1 uncultured Desulfobacteraceae bacterium
TGTTCTGGCCGCCCCGGATGATCATGTCCTTGGACCGGCCCAGGATCCAGAGGCAGCCCTGGTCGAACTTGACGATATCGCCCGTGGTGGTCCACCCGTCCGGGTCGAAAACCGTGGCGGTCAGCTCTTCGTCCCGGTAGTATCCCGCCGGCGCATGGGGTCCCCTGAAGTAAAGGATGCCCGGCTCCCCCTCGGGGACCTCGTTTCCGTCTTCGTCCAGCAGCCGGACCTGGTTTCCCGGAAGCATCCGTCCCACGGTCCTGCGGCGCAACTCCTTGGAATCCTCCACGCGGCATCCGGAGACCGATCCCATGTCCTGGGTGCCCAGGTCGCTGGTGATGGAGGCCCCGAAGGCCGCCTCCGCCTCCTCCGCTACCTGGGGAGAGAGATACCCGCCCGCCGAACGGATAAACCGGAGGGAACTCAGATCGTATCGGGAGGTGTCCGCCTCCAGCATCCGGACCAGGTGGGTGGGGACCACGCCGATGGCCGTGGCCCGTTCTTTTTCGATCAGGGCAAGGGCGCCTTCGGCGGAGAATTCCTCCAGCATGACCGTCTTTGCGCCGGCCAGGGGCGCGGCAAAATAGGTGAGGGTCCCGGCGGCGCCGCCCGCGTGGGGCGCAATGGCCATGGTGATGTCATTGCGGTTCAATCCCCAGATATCCACCCGGGCCTTGGACGTGCACACCCTCGGTGCCGTGGGCCATTCCACCAGCTTCGGGAGACCCGTGGTCCCGCTGGTGGTGGTGAGCAGGGCCACGTTCCAGATGGCGTCCAGCCGTCTATCCGCAAAGACCGATTCGTCGACGCCCTTCTCCGCGCGCGCCCGGGCCGTTCGGGTCAGGGAGCGGGTGCCTTCCGGGGCCCCGGAAGGTATCTCGTCGTCGAAGAGGAAAATGTGCTTCAGGTGGGGAAACCGGGTCTGGAGTTCCTTGTACATCTCCAGGTAATTGAATTTCCGGTAAATGGTGGGGATGACCACGGCCGCGGCCTCGGTCCGTTCCACCATGTACTGGAGTTCCTTCTGGCGGAGGTATGGGTAGACCGTCAGCGAGATGAGCCCGGCCCGCTCACTGGCCACCCGCGCCAGGAACCCGAAAACGCTGTTGGGGGACTGGATGATGATGCGGGAGAACTTCGGGATCCCCATCTCTATCCAGGAGACGGCGATGGCGTCCACCAGTTGTTTGGCCTCGGCCCACGTGACCCGGAACCTGGAATCCACCAACGCCTCCCTGTCGCCGAATTCACGGGCGTTTCGCTCATAAAAGTCGTAAAAAAGCTCGTTGGTCCAGTAACCGTTTTGGACGAATTCATCCACCATCTCCCTGGTATATCGAATGGGTCTCACGCTTTTCCTCCTTTTTCGTGAATGATCTCAGCCGCTGCTCTGGCGGATCCTGGAATGATCTCTTTTTCCCGGCAGGCGGCGCCGGCGGGATTACTCCTTGGACTCTTTTTTCCCGGATGCCCTGGCCCGTTCCCGGATACCGGCCTTGAACCGCTCCCAGAAGTCCCGGTCCTTGTCCTGCCACGCGGCGCCCCACCGCTTTTCAAAGTAGGAGGACGGGAGACGTTCCTGCCAGGGTTCCCATGTGTTTCGTCCCTTTTCCCGGGCCTCCAGGATGTCATTCAGAAATGTGGCGATGTTGCCCATTTCCTCTTTTGGCAGGTAGGACGCGGCCCCTTCCTTGATGGACTTGACCAGGTTGTCCGGGGTAAACGCGTGGGCCGTCAGCATGACCGCGGTGATGTTCCGCCGGTTCGCGATCTCCAGGAGCCGGTATCCGTCCACGCCCATGATGTCGAGGATGGCGATATCGAAATCCCTCGATTCGAGAAGTTCCCTGGCCTCGTCAAAGGTGGAGGCCTTTACCAGTTCACACATGCTCAGCAGTTCCTGCAGCATGTCCACGATATCCTGCTCGTCATCCACCGCCAGGATTTTTTTGCCGTCCAAAAAAGGTGTTTCCGTCATGGTTGAAGCCCCCTTGTAAAGACACGCCTTCCCCGGGCCGCGGCCCTGGGACCGGCCGGGTTTCCCGGGGACCGGGAAAGAGGAGCGGGGACCGCCCGCGGGGCGGACCGGCACCCCTTCCTCCCGAAGGCCCGGGAACATTTTTCTTGAAAAAGTTCGCCTCTACAGGCCCAGTTCCGACCAGCGGGCCTCGATTCTTTTCACGACGTCCGGGTCCAGCTCGATGGGGATCGGCTTTTCCTTCCACTCGTAGGGAATGGTGGCGTCCAGGAGGAGCCTTCCGGTGATTTCCCTGGCGTCTATGGGGAGGGACGGGTCCAGGGGCGTGGATCTCCCCCGCTTGATGACCTGGCTCCGGTTGGGCTGGAATCGGAAACTGAGCGCATACATAACCCTTGGGATATCCCATGGATCGATGTCCTCGTCAACCACGATGACCGTCTTGAGGCCGTAGGCCCCCATCTCGGTGGAGACGGCGGCGGTCAGGACCTGGTCGGCGTGGCCCGGGTACATCTGTTTCAGGGAAATGATGGCCAGGAATCGCCCGGAGCCCTCCGGCGGGCAGTAGACGGCCTTGATGCCGGGGATCTTCATGGCCACCAGCTGCTGCCACAGGGTCGCCCCGTAGGTCAACGCCATGGTCATGTGGGTGTCGGTCACGGCCCGGCCCACGGTGGTGCCCCAGAAAATGGGGTTGTTCCGGTAGGTGACGCACTTGACGTCGATATAGTTCCTGGGATCGGTGCCCACGCCGGAGTAATATCCCGTGTACTCTCCGAAGGGACCTTCTTCCATGAACTTGTCCGCGTCCACCTCTCCTTCCACCACGATTTCCGCGGTGGCCGGCACGGGCAGCCCGTTGGTCTCGGTTTTGACCACCTCGATGGGTTCCCCGCGGATGGCTCCCGCGAAATCATACTCGGACTCGAACGCGGAGAGACGGGAGGCCCCCATCAAAAACAGGAGGGGATCGCATCCCACCACCACGGCGACCGGCATCGGTTTTCCCATGGCCTGGTATTTCTTGAGCATGATATCCGAGTGCTTTCCCTTGATGAACTGGGTGCCCAGGTGATTCTTGTCCAGCAGTTGAAGCCGGTACGTGCCGAGGTTCACCCAGTCCGTGTCCGGATCCCGGGTGACCACGAAATGGGCGGTGCCGAAAAAGCGGCCCCCGTCCAGGGGATAGAACTTGGGAGCGGGGAATTTGAAGAGATCCACGTCATCCCCTGTCATGATGTTTTCCTTGCACGGCGCTGAGTCCACGTACGTCGGCGGGATGCGTGTCTGGTTTTTATCGACCCATTCCCGCATGATATCCACGAGGGTGGACCTCTCGGGCATTCCCATGATCAGCGCCAGCCGCTCCGTGGTGGTGCATACGCTGGTGATGACCGGCGAGTCGTAATCCTTCACGTTCTCGAACAGGAGCGCCGGCCCCTGTTTCTCCTCGTTGAGCTTGGCGATATGCGACAATTCCAGGTCCCAGTCCACCTCGGCCTTGATCCGGCGCAGCAGCCCCTTCGCTTCAGCCTGTTCAATAAAATCCCTCATGCTTTTCATCAAATCGTCCCTCTCCTTAATTTATTGTTTTCACAATTTCCGGCGACCGGTCTTCCGGTCGTCGCCGCGTCCTGCCCGCAATCGGTACCCTGCGGACCCGTCACTCCTCGAGCTTGATCCGTTTCATGGCCTGTTCCATCAATAATTGGAATCCGGTCTTTTTCCCGATGGCCGATCCCTTTTTCTTCCGGCTCCAGACCGTCTCCGGTCGGGCCTGGACGATGAAGATGTTCTCCGGGAAGGGCAGGTCCCTGTCGATGGACCACTCGATGTCCATGGCCCGGCCGTAGTGGGCCTCGATCTTTCCGGCGATCCGGACCAGTTCTCTGACCTCGCGATCCTCCAGACAGCATTTCTTGCGGAGATCCTCCGGCACCTCGGCGTCCACCACCTTCCCCTGTTCCGGGTCAAACACGCACTGGATGTGTTTGTCGGACACGGTTTTTCCGGATGCCTCCAGGATCACCTTGTCCACCACGAACTTGTCCGGGTTGACGGTGCCGGAAACCACGGTCTCTCCCAGCCCCCAGTTTCCTTCGATGACCACCTTGGAAGGGTCGCCGTTGGTGGGGTCCAGGGTGAACATGACGCCCGCCGCCTTTGCGTTCACCATCTTCTGGACGCCGATGCTGATGAAAACCTTTTCGTGGGGGAATCGATTCTTGTTCCGGTAGTCGATGGCCCGGGGCGTGAACAGGCTGGCCCAGCAGCAAAAGACATTCCGGATGACCGCCTCCGTCCCCGTGACCCACAGATAGGTGTCCTGCTGACCCGCGAAACTGGCGGTGGGCAGGTCTTCGGCCGTGGCGCTGGACCGGACCGCCACCGGGACGCGGTCCACTGTGCAGGTACGCGACAGGTCGGCGTACCCAGCCCGGATGGCCGCATCCACCTCCGGCGGGATGGGGACTTTGCTCATCACCTCCTGAATCTCGGCACTGGTCCGGTTGAGGGCGTCCACGTCCTCAGGCGGCAGGTCCGCCAGCAATCCGTAGATCCGGTCCTTGATCCCGGTTCCGGTGATGAATTCCAGGTAGCTCTCCGTTGTCACCGCGAACCCCGGCGGGACGCGGATGCCGGCCCGGATCAGTTCCCCCAGGCTGGCGTTTTTTCCCCCGACAAGCGGCACCGATTCCTTGTCCAGGTCTTCAAAGTTCAAAATGTAATCCATCCGTTCCTCCCTCTCAGGCCGGGCGGTTGTCCGGAAGGCGGCGGAAAGGCGATCCGCCAGGACATCTTCGGGCAACCCCCTTGCGTGGGTTCCGGTTTGCCCCCTCCCTTCCCGGGGAAGGAGAGGGGACAGGACCGGCATCAGGCCTCGCCGGCCCGTTTGACAATGGTCACCACGCCCGTATCGCCGTCCACCCGGATGATATCGCCCGTCTTGATGGCGGACGTGGCGATCCCGGTTCCGGTGACCGAGGGCACCCCGTATTCCCGGCACACGATGGCCGCATGGCTGGTAAGCCCGCCGATGTCCGTCACCGCCGCCTTGATCTGGGTGAAGACCGG
>CAZCVB010000182.1:0-5000 GCA_964501805.1 uncultured Desulfobacteraceae bacterium
ATTTATGGGAAGCACAGTGAACCTGCCACCGGGGTAGGAGGGCTTTTCTTCCGCGCCGGGCCTCCAGGCTGGTCTCTCGACAGTCGCGTCATAAAAATCCTCCTACCCCTCTTTTTTGAGCTATTACTTCATCCTTTCTGTCGCCGCCAGAGATATAACGCAATGCCCGTGGCCAACGCGGCATTGAGGGACTCCACTCCCGGGGCCATGGGAATGGAAAGGCCGGGGATCATTCTCAGGCGGCGCGGCAGGCCCTCGCCCTCCAGCCCGGGGACCAGGCAAAAGGACAGGGGAAATCGGTATGATCCGATATCTTTTCCTTCCCGGCAGAGTGGAAACAGCACCGACTTTTCAGGATCCAGATCGTGGATGGAGGGCCCCCTGAAAAGAGGGATCCGAAAAAGCGCGCTGCCTGCGCTTCTCGTGGACGTGGGTAAAAACGGGTGGGCGGCCTCTTCCAGAAGCACAACCCCGGCGGCGCCGAAGGCAGCGGCGGAACGAATCACGGCCCCCACGTTGGCGGGATCCTGAAACGGGATACAGAGGGTGCATCCCGAGGCCACCTCCCTTTCCGTCCACAGGGGGAAACGGGGGACGCGAACCAGCAGGAGCGGCCGGCCCGTATTAAAGTGATCGAGTCGACGGAAAAGGCCCGGATCAAGCCGGTATCCGGGCACCCTTTCCGGATCCACATCCCCTGGAAAATCATGGGTGGCCGAATAAACAACCGCCTCGCAACGTTCCGGAAAATCCTCAATGACCTCCCGCACCTGTTTCGGCCTGGAAAAAAGGGCCAGCCCGTATTTCCGAATGCCTCTCGCCCGGTTCAGCTTTGTAAGGGTCTTGAACAGCGGGTTGTTCTCGCTGGAGATCCGGCGGGATTTGGTTTCCCTCCGAGGCCACGGGCCCTTCAATCCTTCTCCGTCCATCTTGAGACATCCATCTCGGGCAATTCCTTGAGATCATAAAAAAAGAGGAAGAGTTCCCGGAATTTCAGCATGAGTGCCCGGTCCCTTACCGCCTCATGCGGGGAGAGCCGGTCCCTTACGTCATAAAAGTCCTTGAGGCTGAAAAAGATCTCACGGGAGAACTCCCCGGGATCTGTCTTGAGGCGCTGCCGCTGGGACAGGATTTCAAGAAGGGCCAAAAGCGGTTTCAGGTAAGGACGGATCAGCCGGTAATTATAATAGAAGCTGTCTCTCTGGGGCCGGTACCGCCTCGGGGCGAAGGATTCGATGACCGCCACGGCCTGATCCACCGCATCCTCCGGTTCCCCCGGGCCCTTTTTCCTCCTTTTGAAAAAGAAACGCCGGACCATGATGCGATCCCCTTTCCGTTCCGGCGGCGGGATGGGCCCTGTCCGTAGAGAAACCGGAAGGCCGGTCAGGCGTCCGCGGAGACGTCGGAAACGATCTCCAGGCTTAGATCCACCGCGCGGGCGGAATGGGTCAGAGCGCCCACCGAGATCATGTCAACGCCCGTCTGCGCGATCGGGCCCACGGTGTCCAGGGTAACACCGCCCGAGGCCTCCAAAAGGGCCCGGCCACCGACCAGTTCAACCGCTTTGTGCATCTCATCAACGGACATGTTGTCCAAAAGGATGACATCGGCGCCCGCCGAAAGGGCCTCCGCCACGCCGGCCAGGTTTTCTACTTCCACCTCTATCTTGAGGCCGTGAGGCGCATTTTTCCCTGCAAGGTCGACGGCGGCGCGGATGGAACCCGCCGCCGCGATGTGGTTGTCCTTGATCAGGATCCCGTCAAACAGCCCGAAACGATGGTTGGTTCCGCCGCCGACCCGCACCGCATATTTCTCAAGCCATCTGAGCCCGGGGGTCGTCTTCCGGGTATCCAGTATTTTTACCTCCCCAGTACCCGCCCGATCCACATACTTCCGGGTCAGGGTGGCGATCCCGCTCATCCTCTGAAGAAAATTGAGCGCCGTCCGCTCCCCTTTCAGGATGGAGCGCAGACGGCCCCGGAGAGAACAAACGCACCCGCCCGCGGGAATCCGGTCTCCCTCTCCAAAACAGGGTTCAAAGGCCACCTCCGGATCAAGGACCCGGAAGACATCCTGAAAAACAGCCAGCCCGGCCAGGACCACTTCCTCCCTTGAAAAGAGGGATGCCCGGCCCCGCACATCCCCGGATATGACCGCGTCCGTGGTCACATCACCGGGACCCAGGTCTTCTTCCAGGGCGAGCCGGATCATCCGCTCCACGTCAGAAGGATATTTATCCATCGATGCTTTCAAAAAAATGAAGGTGCTGGTTCAGTTTTTCCAGCTTATGGGTCAGGGTCTCCACCTTTTCCTTCACCTCCGCAACGATATGGGAGGGGGCCTTTTCCACAAAATTCGGATTTGAAAGTTTTTTCCGGGAGATCCCGATCTCTTTTTCAAGCTTGCCAATACCTTTTCTGAGGCGTTTCCGCTCTTCTTCAAAGTCGAGAAGCCCCTTGAGCAGCACGTGCACCTGGTTCCGGCCGAACACGGCGGTGGCGGACGCCTCGGGCTTCGGGACACCGGCCTTCAGAACGACCTCGTCCACCTTTGAAAGGCTCCTCAGATGTGAAAGATTCTGCGTCAGGACCTCCCGGTCTTCCGTTCCCGCCACATCCAGAACTATGTTGACCTTCTTTCCCGGCGGGATGTTCATCTCGCCCCGGATGTTCCGGATCCCGGAGATGGCGCCCATGAGGAGTTCCATCTCCTCCAGCGCGTCCCTGTCCTCCATAAAATGGGAGGAGGAAGGGAACTCCGCCACCATGATGCTGGAAGCGGTCCCCGGCAGCCGCTGCCAGATCTCCTCCGTAACAAAAGGCATGAAAGGGTGCAGCAGCTTCAGCACGGCCATGAGCACCTCCCGGGCGATGGCCCCCGAAGAGGCCCTGAGCACCGGGTCATCCCCGTAAAGATTCTCCTTGGCCATCTCCAGATACCAGTCACAAAACTCGTGCCAGACGAAATGGTAGCATAAACCGGCCGCATCATTGAACCGGTACTCGTCCAGGGCCGTTGATACCGCCTCGCTCACCCGGCCAAGGCGCGTCAGGATCCATCGATCCGGAAGCGTATATATCCGCGTGTCGGCCTCGGCCGCCTCCCCGGTTTGCACGTTCATGAGAACCAGCCGTGCCGCGTTCCATAGTTTGTTTACAAAATGGCGGTACCCGAGGATCCGGTCCTCGGAAAGCTTGATGTCCCTTCCCTGGGCGGCCAGGGCCGCCAGCGTGAACCGAAAGGCATCTGTTCCGAATTTGTCCATCACGTCCAGGGGATCAATCACGTTTCCCTTGGACTTGCTCATTTTTTTCCCTTCCGCATCCCTGACCAGGGCATGGATATAGACGTCCCGGAAAGGAACATCTCCCTTGAAATGAAGCCCCATCATCATCATCCTCGCCACCCAGAAAAAAAGGATGTCAAAACCGGTGACAAGGGTCGAGGTGGGATAAAAAGTTTTCAGCTCGTCGGTTTCATCGGGCCAGCCAAGGGTGGAAAACGGCCACAGGGCGGAGCTGAACCAGGTGTCGAGCACATCGGTTTCCTGGGTAAGACTGTCCTCTCCGCATGCCCGGCAAGTATCCGGTCTCTCCTTGGACACGTTGACTTCCCCGCACGCATCACAGTACCAGGCGGGGATTCGATGGCCCCACCAGATCTGCCGGGAAATGCACCAGTCCCGGATGTTGTCCATCCATTCGAAATAGACGGTCTCCCAGTTGGCGGGATATATCCTGGTTTTCGATTCCCTCACCGCCTGGGCCGCGGGTTCGGCAAGAGGGCCGATCTTCACGAACCACTGTTTTGAAAGAAGCGGCTCGATCATGGTCTTGCACCGGTAGCAGTATCCCACCGCGTGACGGTACGGCTCCGTCTTCTCCAGGAGCCCGGCCGATTCGAGATCCTCAAGGATCCTGTCGCGGCACTGGAAACGGTCCATCCCCTCGTAAGGACCGGCAAAGGCGTTCATCTTCCCATCCTCATCGATTACCTTGATCCGTTCCAGATGGTGGGTGTTGCCGATTTCAAAATCATTGGGATCGTGGGCCGGCGTGATCTTCAGTGCCCCGGTCCCGAAGGCCGTATCCACGTATTTGTCGAAAATAACCGGAATCGGCCTGTCAAGAAGGGGAAGACGCACCGATCGGCCCGACAGATGCCGGTACCGTTCGTCATCGGGATTCACGGCAACCGCCGTATCGCCCAGCAGGGTCTCGGGGCGCGTGGTGGCGACAATCAGATAACCATCCCCTTCGGAAAACGGGTACCGGATATGGTAGAAGAAACTGTCCGTATCATGGTGTTCCACTTCCAGGTCCGCCAGGGCCGTATGGCACCGGGGACACCAGTTGATAATGTAATCCCCCCTGTAGATCAGGCCCTCTTCATAGAGGCGGACAAAGACCTCCTTCACGGCCCGTGAAAGGCCCTCATCCATGGTAAAACGTTCCCGGCTCCAGTCACAGGAACACCCCAGCCGTTTCAACTGGTTGAGGATCAGGCCGCCGTATTTCTCCCGCCACTCCCAGACAAGTTCCACGAATTTTTCCCGCCCCACCGCGTGACGGTCCAGATCCCTGGACGCCAAGTCCCTTTCCACGACGTTCTGGGTGGCGATTCCGGCATGGTCGGTGCCCGGCTGCCACAGGACGTTGTATCCTTTCATCCGTTTGTAACGGCACAGGATGTCCTGGAGAGTATTGTTGAGGGCGTGTCCCATGTGCAGGGTCCCGGTCACGTTGGGAGGGGGAATCACGATGGAGAACGGCGTCTTTGAAGAACGGGCCGCCGCCCTGAAAAGTTCGTTTTCTTCCCAGTATTGATACCACTTTTTTTCAACCTCGGCGGGTTCATAGCTTTTGGAAATGGGTTCTGCTGTCATTTAACAAACGCTCCTTGGTTTCCGGAAAAATTCTCCGCCCGGGCATCGACAGCGCCCGGCTTTGATCAAAAAAGGGGGTTGCAGTGGTTACAACCCCCGGGTTTCCCATCCTGAT
>CAZCVB010000183.1:0-4974 GCA_964501805.1 uncultured Desulfobacteraceae bacterium
TGGGCCCTTGCGGAAACCCAGGGCGATCTGGCACCCGAAATTGAGGTCTTCCCGTGTGCCGATGCCGCGGTCGATGATATCAAAAGACTGGGAGAAAAGGATCCCCAGCAGTCGATCCCGGATTTTTCCACGGGTTTCTTCCGGGACCTCCACCGGCGTGCCGGGCCGGTGGGTCTGCCACCGGTCGACGGAGCCCAGGATGGCGGCCGGCCGGTAATGGGGGCCTTCCTCCATCTGGAGCGTGTTGGTCTCGATGATGATGGGGTTGCCGTTGGCCATGTTGAGGACGAAAAAGGGACCGGCGAACACGAATTCCTCGGCCACCTTGTCGATCTGGCTCGCGGAGGCGTCGTTCAGCAGAAATGCGGCCTCGTTGCACCAGTTGTCGAACACGCGGTCCAGCATGAAGCAGATGGCGTTGTCGGTTATAATGGGGGCCTTCCCCGTTGCGGCGAAAAACCAGAACAGGTCCTCCACCACCTGCGGATCCGTCTTTTCCCACCGGATGACCTCCACGGGAAGGCTCCGCCAGGCGGGAGCGAAAAAATGGGTGATGGTGGCCCGCTGGGGCCGTTTCATGAGAGAGAAAATCCTGTCCGCGGGGATGGAACTGGTGTTGGAGGTGATGATGGTCTCATTCCCGACGATCCCCTCGACGGTCTCGAAGATTTTCTGTTTCAGGGGGATGTTTTCGGTTGCGGCCTCGATGACCAGGTCGCAGTGGCCGATCCGGCCGTAATCGGTGGTATAGAAGATGTTTTCGGAAACCTTGCGGGCGCGGTCCTCTTTCATTTTCCGGCGGTCAACGGCCTTCTGCACGTAGCCGTTGAGACGCTTCTCCGCATTTTTGAGAGGATCTTCCGCCACGTCCACCAGATACAGCTTGATGTCCGGCAGGGCGCTCTTGAGGTAATACCCGATGTCCGGTCCGATGGTGCCGGCGCCGATAACGGCGATCTCGCGGGGCAGGGGACGGGAAGGGCGGTTCAACAGGGGATTGGCGGATACGGGGTACAGCTTTTTTTCGTGCTCCATGATGGCATTCCTCCATCCGGTCCAGGGGTTATCCGTGGCTGCACGCCTCCGGGCGTCCCGTACCGGCGCGCAGGCCGGGCCGGAAACAGCGGTTGTTCCCGGCCCGGTTTAGCGATCAGCGGAAGATATCTTATATCAACGGAACCTACGACGCAAGCCCCAGTTCCCGGGTCATGTCGCGCATGGTTTTGGCGAATTTCGGACCGTCCGCCGCGGAACACCAGACGTTCCACAGCTTGTCCGGGTCATATCCCGCCTTGGTCAGTTTCCTCCGGGTGCGTTTCAGGCGGGTCTCTGCGGCGTAATTCCCGGTGATGTAATGGCACGTGGGAAATTCACATCCCGCCACCAGCACGCCGGCGGCCCCTTTCTCAAAGGCCCGCATGATGAACTTGATGGAGGCCCGGGCCGAACACATGAGCCGGATGATGCGGGCGTTGGCCGGATACTGGAGCCGGCTCACCCCGGCCATGTCCACGCCGCCCAGGGCGCACCAGTGGCACACGAAGGCAATGATCTTTTCCCCGGCATTCTCCTCCAGGGCCGCGTCCACCTGTGCCAGGATCTGGTCGTCCGAGTAATGGATGATGGTGATGCATTCCTTGGGACAGTCCGCCGCGCACAGGCCGCATCCCTTGCACAGGGCCTTGATCACCTCCGGCTGCTTGTCGTCGTTCAGCTTGATGGCACTGTATGGGCATCGTTTGTAACAGAGGCCGCAGGCGTTGCAGTTGGTCAGGTCGATGTCCGCGACAATTCCCTCCGCCTCGATGAAGCCGTTTTTCATGGGGATGGAGGCCCGCATGGCCGCGCCTGTGGCTTCGTCCAGGGTGTCCTTCAGGCTTTTTGGGGAACGGGCGCACCCGCACAGGTGAACCCCGTCGGAGGCGAAGTCCAGCGGCCCCAGCTTGACGTGGGCCTCCTGGAAGAACCCGTCGGCGTTGGCCGAGACCTTGAGATGGCCCTTGATGGCCTCGATGCTGTCGTCTCCCTTGAATCCGGTGGTCAGGACCAGCAGGTCGGACGGGACCTTGAGCGGTCTTCCGAGAATGGTGTCGGTGACGGTCAGGGCCAGACGCCCGTCTTCCGGGGCGACCTCGGGATAGCCGTCCTCGGGGAACTTGATGAAACGGACTCCCGCTTTCCGGGCCCGTTCCAGGTCCCTCTTTTCGTCCCTGACAAGGGTGATGTCCCGGTGAAGGATGGTCACGTTCATGTCCCTGTTCAGGGTTTTCAGGGCGAGGGCGTTCCGGACCGAGATCCGGCAGCCGATGTTGCAGCAGCCGCGGCAGTCGTTCTTGGAATTGACGCAGTTGATGAACACGGCGTCCTTCACGTCTCCCAGTTCCCGGCGTTTCAACATCCCTTCCAGTTCCAGTTCCGTGACCACGCGCGGGTCTTTTCCGTATTCAAACAGGCCTTCCGGCGGAATTTCTTTCATGCCCGTGGCCACGATGACCGTGGAGGCGTCGAATTCGGAAACCGTGCCGCCGGCATTCACTTTCACCTTGTAATTGCCGATGTATCCTTCAATGGTCTCGATCTCCGCTCCCGTGTGCACCGTGATGTTGGAGTGGGCCTCCACCTGCGCGACCTTGGCAGATACGAGTTCCTCCGCCGGGACCACCTTGTGGTCTTCGGCGATGGCGGTGATCCGGTTCAGGATTCCCCCGAGCCGGTCCTCTTTTTCAACGATAATGGCATTGAATCCCTGGTCCGCGATGGCGAGAGCCGCGGTCATGCCCGCCATCCCGCCGCCGATGACCAGACATTCCTTTCCCACCGGGAGCCGGATCTCCTCTCCTTCTTCCAGAAGCCGGGCCTTGGCCACGGCCATCTTGATCAGGTCCTTGGCCTTTTCCGTGGCGATCTCGGGCTCCCCCATGTGGACCCATGACACCTGTTCCCGGATGCTGACGAATTCGAGGAGGTAGGGGTTCAGCCCGGCTTCCTTGACCGTCCGTTTGAAGAGAGGCTCATGGGTTCTCGGGGTGCAGGAGGCGATGACCACCCGGTTGAGCCCGTGTTCCGTGATTGCCTCCTTCAGACGCTCCAGGTAGTCCACCGAACAGGACCATCTGCCCTCGTCGGCAAACGTCACATCCTTGAGGCCCTTACTGTATTCCACCACTTCGGGCACGTTCACGACACCTGCGATGTTGGAACCGCAGTCACAGACGAATACGCCCACCTTTATGTCTTCAGCCATTGCTCGTCCCTCGCTTGTTCTGATGCAGGACCTTTACCAGGTCTCCATGCCTTTCCGGCGACCGGCTTCGCGGAGATTTTCCCATGCACGGCGGCCGGGCGCCGCTGTTTGGTATTTTCAATGCAGGATCGCTTTCATGCTTGCTGCGCAGGCCTGTACCACCGACTCGGATATGTCGATGGGGCCCAGGGCGCCGCCGCATACATACACGCCGTCCGTTTTGGTCTCCAGCGGAGCGGTGAGGGGATCTTTTTCCTTGAAGAATCCCAGTTCGTCCAACTCGATTTTCAGTGTCTTGGCCAGTCGCTTGTTCCGGTCGTTGGGAACGAGCCCGGTGGAAAGGACGACAAGATCGAACTCCTCCTCCATCCGTTCGCCGGTCGCGGGGTCCAGGTAGGGAATTCGCAGGTTCTTGGTCTCGGGATCCTCGAACACATCGGCGGGCCGCGTGTTGATGTAACGGACCCCCTGGGCCTTGGCCTTTTCGTAGAATCCCCAGAAATCCTTCCCGTAGGCCTTCAGGTTGTTGTAAAAGACGGTCGTTTCCACGCCTGCGTCGTGTTCCTTGGTGATGATGGTCTGCTTGGTGGCGATCATGCAGCAGACCTTGGAACAGTAGGGAAGCTGCCCCTCCTTCAGGCCCCGGCCCGCGCACTGGATCCAGGCGATCCGCCTGGCATGCTTGCGGTCGGAGGGACGGATGATCTGTCCTTCGGTCGGCCCGCCCGCGTTCATGAGGCGTTCGAAGTGAAGATTTGTGATCACGTTCTCGCATTCGTCGTAGCCGAACAGGCCTTGGGGAGGCGTCTGGGAGGCCAGTCCCGCGGCCACGATGATGCTTTTCACCTGCAGGTTGATGTTCTGGTTGGCCTGCCACAGCCGGACGGCGTCCTTTCCTTCTTCCAGGCACGCCTTCACGCACATGGCGATGGGACATTCCCTGCACTGGCTGCAGTCCACCACGCATCCCCCCACGCAGGCCCCCTGATCCCGCATCCTTCCATACCGGCAGTCGGGATCCAGGGATACCACGTTGGGAACCGCCTGGGGGAATTCCATATGGATGAGTTTCCGCATGCCCCCGATCTTTCCGTCCATCTCGTCTGGGATGCTCACCGGGCAGGCCTCCACGCAGGCCCCGCAGCCGGTGCATTTTTCCTCGTCAATGAACTTGGCCTTTTTCACGAGCCGCACCTTGAAGACATCCCCCGCCTTCTTGACCTTCCGGACATCGGTGTTGCTCAGGATCTCGATGTTGGGATGGTTGTCCACCTCGTACATCTTGGGAGCTTCGATACAAATGGAGCAGTCGTTGGTGGGGAAGGTCTTATCCAGCCGTGCCATGAGACCGCCGATACTGGGGGTATCGTCCAGCAGATACACCTTCATGCCGTAATCGGCGGCATTCAGCGCGGCATTGATTCCGGCAATTCCCGCACCCACTATCAGGATTGATTCGTTCATGGGATCACCTCGTAAATATTGATAAACTCGTCTTGTGAAAGAATCCGTCAACGGCGGATTGCGGTCGACCCGCACGGAACAGGCCGACCCCTTTGAACATGAAACCTTTGCAAAAGGCCGCATCCGGCCGGTTTTTCCCGGAGCTGCCGGAGCGGAAGCCGGGTTCCGGTCCAGACGGACCTTTTTCAAGGATCTCAGGTTCTCAAAAAGAAATTTATTGTCCCATTCTGGGAATGGGAGAAAAACCCTCGCCTTCAGGCGAAGAC
>CAZCVB010000184.1:0-4962 GCA_964501805.1 uncultured Desulfobacteraceae bacterium
CCTTGCGCGGGAGGCGGGAGCGGACGGCCTTGCGTTCCCTTCCATCGTGGCGTCCGGTCCCAACAGCGCGCTCCCGCACGCGGTGCCCACCGATCGGAAGGTGACCCGGGGAGAACCGGTCCTCGTCGATGTGGGGGCCCGGCTTGACGGGTATTGTTCCGACATGACGCGAACGGTCTTTCCGGGCGGTCCTTCCCCGGAATTCAGAAAGATCTACGGGATCGTCCGCCGTGCGCAACTGGCGGCCCTCGGAGAGATCCTGCCGGGAGTCGACAGCGATCATCCGGACGGGGTTGCAAGAAAGATCATCAGCGACGCGGGCTACGGAGACTGCTTCGGTCACGGCCTGGGCCACGGCGTGGGCCTGGCCACGCACGAGGGCCCCCGGCTCTCCCCTCTGGGGGCGACGCGGCTCAGGGAAGGGATGGTGGTGACGGTGGAGCCGGGAATCTACCTGCCGGGGAAGGGCGGCGTCCGGCTGGAAGAGATGGCGGTCATCGAAGCGCACGGCCCCCGGATCCTGACCCGGGCCGGCCATCTTTTTGATTTCACCTGAACCCGGCATAAACGGTTGCCCCCGCCGACCTGCATCCCGGGCAAAAACGCGCCGTCCGAAGGCCCTGGGTTCGTCGTCCCGAACGTCCCGGGCGCGCGCGTCCGGGACCATTGGTGACATGGGCATGGATATCCTGGCGGATCGGTTTATCAATTACCTGCGTATCGAAAAAGGCCTCGCGGACAACACCATTGCGGCATACAGTCGGGACCTGGCGCGGTTTTCCCGCTTTCTGAAGGCGCGGCGCCTCTCCGTGCCCGACGTGTCCGAGGCGCATGTATCCGAGCACGTGACCCTGCTGGGAAGGTCTCTCGCGCCCGCGAGCGTCGCCAGGAACATCTCGGCCATAAAGACATTTTTCCGGTTCCTGGCAAGAGAAGGGATCATCGGGACGAACCCGTGCCGGTTCCTGGATTCCCCCCGCGCCCGGCGACGCCTCCCCCATGTCCTGAGCCTCGAGGAGGTGAACCGGCTCCTGTCCCGGCCCGATCCCGCCACGCCGGCGGGGCGGAGGGACCGGGCCATGCTGGAACTTTTATATGCCACCGGCCTGAGGGTCTCGGAACTGGTGGGGCTTAAGACCACAAACGTCAACCTGGAAGCCGGTTACGTGAAGACCATGGGAAAGGGCTCCAAGGAGCGGCTGGTTCCCATGGGAGAGGCGGCCAGACAGGCGATCCTCGAATACCTCTCCAGCGGGCGCCCGGCGCTGGCAAAGGGCGGAGATTCGCCGTGCCTGTTTCTGAACATGCGGGGAAGACCCCTGACCCGGCAGGGCTTCTGGAAGCTCATCAAAGGTCACGGCAGGGCGGCCGGGATCCGCAAACGCATCTCCCCGCACATTATCCGGCACTCCTTTGCCAGCCATCTCCTGGATGCCGGGGCCGACCTTCGCGCCGTGCAGGTGATGCTGGGCCATGCGGATATCGCCACCACCCAGATCTATACCCATGTGACACGGGAGAGATTGAAGGAAGTTCACGAGAGATGCCATCCCCGGCCGTGAGAGAACTTCCCGCGGTCGTTCCTGAACCGCGCAACAACGAAATCTATCGGTCCATTGCTGGATCGTTACGGGATTTGAAAGGGGTCGCATGAACGGGATCATCCGTCTGGACAGGCGATCCGGGTGCAGCGTCGATACCCTGATCTGTTCACGGCCATGGGAGTTTCGAAAGGCCCGATGGCGAAGCGCCCATTTTGTCCAGGTGCCGAGGGCCCTGTCCCGCAGCCTGGAGCGGGAAGGGCGCGGGAGCGTTCTCCCGGATCCGCCGGGGCTTCCGCTGACCGGTGGTGCCGCCGACACGATCCGGGCCCTGTTCGCCCTCCGGGAAGATGAAAACAGGATGCGGGAGGCCTATTACCTGGCGGGACTGATGGACTGCATGATCAACCGGGTCAATCCCGTGCTGCGGACAGACCTGCTGCACCACATGTATAAAAAGGTCTTCAGCATGAAAACGGCCCTCGGCATCCACTGGCACGGACCGCTGGAGCAGGTGCTTCTGCCCGTGGACGCGGCTTTTTTCAATGAGGCGGAATACCGCACCCTCCTGATGAAGGCAGGGACCCTGAAGGAACTCTACCGGGCGATCCGGCGGCAGACCGATCGGATGTTTGACATCCTTTCCCTCGAATACGTCTTTTACCGCCCCGGAACGGGAGGCTGATCATGGCCCATGACAAGGAATCCCGGCTGATGGAGGAAATCAGGCGGTTGACGGACGAACTGGCCCGGAAAGACCGGAAAATCAACGAGATGAGGATCAAGGGCCTGTTCCTGGAAACCCTTTTCGACGGGATCGACGAGGAGATTATGATCGTCGACAGCCGCTTCACCATCCGTGACGTCAACCGGGTGTTCCTTGAACGGCGGGGATTGTCCAAAGAGGCGGTCCTGGGAAAAAAGTGCCATGAGATCAGCTACCATTCCAGCACGCCCTGCGCGTTCGGACGGCAGGTCTGTCCCCTCGAAAAGGCGAAGGAGACCGGGCAGCGGGTCGAAATCACCCACGAGTACCCGGCCGAGGGGGGCGAATTGAAGGAGATGGTCCGAATCATGTATCCCCTGGCCGTGGGCGGGAAAAAGGCGGAATATTTCGTGGAGATTTCCCGGGATGTGACGGAGTTCCGGAATCTGATCCTGAAACTCAAGGCATCCGAGAAACGGTTCAAGGCCATCGTCGACACCGCAACCGACGCCATCCTGAGCATCGATGAGAACCACCGGATCATCCTGTTCAACAATGCCGCCGAGCGCATCTTCGGATATGCTGCGTCCGAGGTCCTTGGAAAAGATCTCGACATGCTGATCCCCCGGCAGTATGGCGACCATTACCGGTACGTGAAGCGGTTCATGGAAGACAAGACGCCGAGAATCATGGGAAAGACCCCCACCCTGACGGGGCTCAGGAAAAACGGGGAGGAGTTCCCCATCGAGGTGGGCCTTTCCTATCACGAAGCAAAGGGCCGGTTGATCTTTACGGCCATCATCCGGGACATCACCAACCAGCGGAGAATGAAACGGAAACTGCTTCAGGCGGAGCGGCTGGCTGCCGTGGGACAGACCGTGGCCCACGTGGCCCACGAGATCAAAAATCCGCTGATGATCATCGGCGGGTTTTCCCACCAGATAAAGAAGACCTTGACCGACAACCGGATTGTCCAGAAGCTGGACATGATCCTGGACGAGGTGAGCCGGCTGGAGAAGCTGGTGATGAATCTGGGGGATTTTACCAAGGAGTACCGGCTCATGAACCGGCCGTCCGACATCAATTCGGTCATCCGGGACGTGCTCAAGCTGATGGGGGAGATCTATCCCGCCGAGAAATATACGTTCAAGGCGGACCTGCTGGAGGATGTGCCGGAAATCAACTGTGACCCGGACAAGATGAAGCAGGTATTTATCAATATCATCGCCAACGGGATCGAGGCCATGACGGCCGGCGGCACCATCACGACCCGGACGGCCCGGTGGGCCGGCGGGGTGGAAATCCGGATCAGCGACGAAGGCATCGGCATTGACGAGAAGGGTCTTGACCATATTTTCGAGCCGTTTTACACCACCCGGGAAAAGGGATCCGGCCTGGGACTCTCCATTTCGTACAAGATCGTGGCCGCGCACAACGGCGAAATATCCGCCGAAAGCACGCCGGGGCAGGGGACCACCTTTATCATCCGTCTTCCCGGTATGTGAGGGGCCTGACGGCCGGAACCATACGTTTTTTGATTGACAAGCGAAAAGGCGATAGGTAATATAAAAATTTGCCGCGGGGTGGAGCAGTCAGGTAGCTCGTCGGGCTCATAACCCGAAGGTCGTTGGTTCGAATCCAGCCCCCGCTACCAGAATAAATTCAGGGGGTTAGGTTCATTCCTAACCCCCTTGTTTTTGCGTTTGAAAATCTATTCCCCGCCATATTCCCCACAAGCAGGGCGAAAACAGGGGTATTTTGGCCGGGGTTTTTTCTTCTTCGGCAATACCCCTTTCTCTTCCAATTTCCTGATTAAGTCTCTTTTTATTTTTTCTTTACGATCGGCTTCTTTGAAGGCCGTAGCCTTTTCGATACCCTCTTTATCGTATCCGTCATCTTCAATCGTCCAAAATTCTTTTTTAAAACCAACAGATTAAATGGGCTTCAAATGTTTCCGTAACCTTATTAAAAAGGGCAAGGATTGAAAATCCAAGAGATTAAATTATAGTTCTTGACTAAAAATGCTGTTTATTGCGATACTGATATATGATAGTCGAAGATAAATCCCATTGAGGATGCCATGGACTGAGGATTAAAACCCCGTTTCTCAAATTGAGAGGTGGGGTTTTGTGGTTTGTGTTTCTGTTTTTATGAGAATTTGGACTCATTTTGAGGCGGCGATGAGAAGAGTTTTATACATTTTGGGAGCGATTCTGCCCTTACTCCTTATCAATATGTTCATCTATGAGGATTGTGGCGCAAGGATATTCAAATATAGAGACAAAAACGGAAATTGGTGCTTTACGGATGTGCCTGACAACGCGCCGAATATCAATGAAGTTGAGGAAATCGAAGAGTACACGGAGAAAAAAACAGACCTTGAAAAAAAATTGATAGGATCTTTCCCCCCCAAAAACAAAATTGAGCGGGCGCGCAACGCAACCGTTCTGATTAAGGATCCAAAAGGAGGCCTCGGTTCCGGATTTTTCATAACCGCAGACGGTTATATCCTTACCAATAAACACGTTGTTAACGATGAGACCGGTGTATTCAAAATTATTCTTATAGACAAAACAACATTTACTATTTATGGGGCTGAAATAAGTTATGATTATGATCTCTCTTTACTGAAACTGAATGGATATAAATGTCCCTTTATCGGGCCAACCGATCCTAGTCAAGTGGGAGATGGGACTCCCGTTTGGGCCATTGGAA
>CAZCVB010000185.1:0-4942 GCA_964501805.1 uncultured Desulfobacteraceae bacterium
ACAGGCGGCGCCACTGGCGCCCATAAGGAATCCGGACCTGTTCCATATGACGTCCCTTTTCGTCGGAAAGGAATTATGCCCGGAAGACGGCTGTTTATTCCCGGGAAACCTTTCAAGTTACTTCGCAAGGCACCGGTCGTGTTACCGTTCTTCTCTGGAGAGCATCTCGACGATTGCCTTGAATTTGTCCAGGATGAATTCATCCGAGTCCTTGATGGGGGTTTCACCGGTCTGCTGGTTGAGAAGGTCCCGCAGAATGGCGGCAACGGTCAGGTTGGACGCGATGATGAATCGTGATTCTTCTGATATATTTGCCATCTGTATTACTCCTTTCCTTTTATCACTTCTAATATATGGTTGTTGACTTGTAGTTAAGATTACTATAGTGTAATATTATCGTCAAGAATGATCGGTGAATACGGATGCCGATTTTTCCGAGTGAAAGGTGTCCTGTCTGTGAAACGCGGAAGGAAAGTGAATTGTTTGCAATCCAATTGAAGGAGGAATCGTCAATGAAACAATTGAAGAAAGAAGTGAAATCCCTGATTAAGGAACTCAAGACGCTGACCAGAAAGGCGGAGAAAATATCGGCGCGCCTGGGGGCGCTGGAAAAGGTGGCCGTAAGCAAGGCGAAGACAAAGGCCGTAAAGGCAAAAGCGGTTCCGAAGCGGAAGGGAACCGCAACGGAAAAGGTATGGGCCCTCATCAATCGGAGCAGAAAAGGGATCGGCATGGCGGCCCTGAAAGAGAAGACCGGGTTCGGTGATGTCAAGATCCGAAATATCGTGTTCCGGCTCAAGAAGCAGGGGAAGATCAAAAGCGTCCGGCCGGGCACCTATACCAAGGCATAGAAGATTTTTCGCCCAGGCGTTCTCTCCTCGGGATAAAAAACCGCCCTTTCGTCACCGGGTCCACCGGTGAAAAAAGGGCGGCTTTGTTACGGTTGAAAAAGTGACGCGCACCGGGTATCTCTCCCGGCGGGCCGTTACCATTCCGCGTCGAGGTCGACGCCCAGCTTATCCCACTGGGCCTTTCCTTCGGATTCTCCCTTGGCGATCTCTTCTTCTGTCCAGGGTTCGATGACCAGCGAGTCCGCTATCAGTTCCCATATATACTTTACTTCGTACTTGTAGTCCGGATAGTACTTGGGAACCCGCTTCATGAGCTGATCGTGACAGTTGGAGCAACCCACCACCAGCACGTCGGCGCCGCTGTTCTTGATCCCTTCATATTTCATGCGCCCCTGGTAGGCCGCTTCCTCTTCATACGGTCCCGGCCACATACCGCCGCCGGCCCCGCAGCAAAAGGCGTTGGCCTTGTTGGGATGCATTTCCACGAATTCATCCACGCATTGCTGGATGATCCACCGGGGTTCGTCGTAGAATCCGGATCCCTCACCAAAATGACGATCCAGTTCGCGGCCGTGTTTACACGAGTCATGCCATGTGAATACCTTCCCGGCGTTGACGCTTTTGTCTACCTTTATCCTTCCGGATTTGAGCAGTTCCATGAGATACTCGTAAAGGTAGATATAGTTGACTTCCTTGCTGGGATCCTCCTTGATACACATGTTCATCCCCACCCGGCAACCGTAGGATCCGCCGCCGCAGTCGGGCATGATCATCCGTTTGATCCGGTGTTTTTTCATGAATTCGATCTTCCGGTCTGCGAAGGCCTTCATGTATTCGTAATTTCCCGTAAAAAGGCCCCAGTCCACGGACTCCCAGTTCTCGGAAGGCACGGTCCAGTTTTCCCTCGCAGCATAAAAGATCTTCCACCACCACTTCATATCTTCATTGTCGGCAAAGACCTCTTTTGAATTGGGGAAAAAGAGGATGTCCGCATCGTCTTTGTCAATGGGAACGTAAAACCCCGGGCATTCTTCCTCCGCCAGTTCATTTCCCAGGTCGGCCAGCAGGAAAAAGTAATCATCCCTGGGAATGGCCATGTTATTTCCGGTCTTCAGGTTGTTCTCGGCCCCCTTGTGCAGGATCCCCGGCACCTCGTCCCTCGGCCTGAGATGCTTCATGTGGAGCATGATGTAAGGGATATCGATCTGCATGGGACAGGCATAGGCGCAGCGCCCGCAGCCGGTGCAGACCCAGGGGAACTTGGATTCGACCACTTCGTCCACCAGACCGAGCGCCAGCATCCTGAGGACCTTGCGGGTATCCCAGCCCTCCATTCCCGGGGTTCCCGTGATGGGGCAGCCGTTGGTGCAGGTACCGCACGTCAGGCAGAGGTTCAGGTCAAATTTGTCCAGATATTCCTTGACCGGATCGGGTACCTTCTGTGGTGTCACAACTGTTGCAGCATCTTGCATAATAACCTCCTTGAACCGTATCTTATGAGTTCATGCCTTTTCCCGAAAAAGAGCGCCGAAAAATGCCTGCCCCGGCGCGGGGACACATTTTTACCTCCTCCCGGAAAGCCGTCCGGGAGCCGTACCGGGGACTGGAAAAGGCGAACATCCACATCACTGGCATATCGGGGGGCCGGGTCGGCACTCCATCCGGGGAGGTCAGTTGAAAATATTGGGTATATGACCTGAAACCGCCTGATATTTCAGTGAGTTTAAAGTTAACCCCAGTCAATTGAGAATAATTTCAAGGGTACCATATAGTAGGGTATCCCAATTTGTCAAACAATAAATGGAACGGTCGGCGGCGTGGGGGCGGAAAGGTGCCCGTCTTCTTTTCCCTCCCGAAAAGGGGTAAGATCCCAGGGATTTCCTCACATCCGCCTTCCAAAGACCAGGGTGTTTTTGTTGATGCTGATTCCCATCTGATCCTGGATGATTTCATACCCTTTTTCAGTGAACGGCAGGTAGACCAGGGCCGAGTCTCTGATTCGGAACCTCACGCCTGGAAGATGCGGAAATACGTTCCTCCGCGTGACCGCCGAACCGGCCAGAATCACCTTCATGGCCTGGGCGGCCTCCCCGCGCGGGAGGGTCACGGGGTAGAGATTCCCTTCTGGAATCACGGGTTCCGAGTGAAAGTGCTCCTGTGAAATGGTGAATTGCCTGGCCAGGTTCAGGAAGACCTTCGGCCGGATCTTGAAGGCCGGGCTCCAGAAGTTCATGGGATCGTTCTCCCACTCCCTGCCGATGACCCTGGGCTGGTTGGTGACCCGTATGAAATCAGCGAAAGAGGTTATTTGGATCCCCTCGACCTCGGCGGTGATTTTCCAGAACGGCAGGTACAAGGAATTTTCGTCCCGTCCCTGCACCACCCGGCATTTTACCGGCGCAAATCCGGTATCGGAGGCCTCCCATGCGTTTTCGCAGTTGCCGCAGGTCAGCACCACGCTGTCGCGTTCGGCGGTCATCTCCCACCCGCAACGGGGGCACAGGGTGGGCAGGAACGTCAGCTCCCAGCGCGGATTTTTCTTGACGGCGGCATCGAATGCCTCCCGGCCGCCGCGAGACATCCCGGCAATGGGCCGGTTCAGGACGGCGTCAAAGAGCCGGTTTCCTTTCAGGAAAAGGGGAAGATAGATCAGGCTCAGCGTCTCCCCAATGTAAGCGCGGTGCAGGATTTTCCCGGAACGGTCCGAAGAAGACAGACGGCTGGCCCGGGCCACGATATCGGCGGCCTTGAGAGAGAACCGGAGAAATGAGCCGGTGATATCCGGTCCCACAAACCGCATCCTCATGGTCTGGGGCCGGAGCCCGAGGGAGGCGGGGATCCCCTTCAGGGAGAGTCCCCGGCTGGTAATGTCCACGATGCGATACCCGACGCCTCGCTCGTCGCAATAATAGACGTTTCCTTTGAAACGCAGGTAGGGCGCATAAAAGATTTCTTCACCGGGAGAGCGATGGGGCAGAACGAGGCGGAAATAACCGGGAGCGAAGAGGTAGCTTTTCACGCCGCAATAGGGACAGCGGAGGATCCGGTCGGTCTCCTCCAGTTGTATGGGCGCGCCGCACTGCGGGCAGTCCTGCTCGACCGTAAAGCCCATCCTATCCGAGTTTCTCGCCGCACTGGTTGCAGAATGCGGATCCCGGCAGGTTTTCGGTCCTGCAGTGGGGACAAATGCTGGCCGCCGGTTTCTCATCGGCCGGGTGACCGCATTTGGGGCAGAATTTTGCGTTGGGCGGCAGGTTTTTGCCGCAATTGCTACACTGGTTGAAGATGACCTGCTGGTGTCCGCAATGCGGACAGAATTTGGCGTCTCCCGGGATGGCGTACCCGCAATCCGGACACTTGGCCGATCCGCCGGCCCCGGGACCGGCGGTGCCCGGCCGGGGGCCGGCGCCCTGGGGGCTCATCGATTGGGCGAACATGGCCGGCATCATGAATCCCAGGCCCATGCCGAGCCCCGCTCCCGCATCGCCGGGAGATTCCGCGGCCTTTTCCATGGCCATGGCCGCTTTCATCTTGATCAGCCCGTCCAGGTCCGTGAGCACGCTGAGACGGCTCCGGTCGTCAATCGCCTTCTGAACATCGGCCGGAGGGGTAATGGAGGTGATGTACAGCTCATTAAGGCCCAGCCCGAAGTGGGAAAAGTCCTTTTGTAACCGCTCTTTCAGGCCTTCGGAGAGTTCGTCGTACTGGCCGGGCAGGTTGAACAGACTGTCCAGATTTTCGCCCAGGTGATCATTGAAACGGGAGACAATCACCCGTTTCAGATATTCTTCGATTTCCTCGGTGGTGAATTTTCCCATGGTTCCCACCAGGCTGTTGATGAACAGCACGGGTTGAACGACCTGGATGTTGAAAACGCCGAACGCCCGCAGCCGGATGAGTCCCAGTTCTGAATCCTTGAAGGCCACCGGGTCCCGGGTGCCCCATTTCAGGTTGGGGAAGACCTTCATGTTGGCCATGTACACTTCCGCGCGGAGCGGGCTGGTCATCGCCCACGGCACGGCCAGGATCTTGGTGAGGATCGGGATGTTTCCGGTTTTGAGCGTATGGCGGCCGGGGCCGAACGCGTCGCA
>CAZCVB010000186.1:0-4940 GCA_964501805.1 uncultured Desulfobacteraceae bacterium
TTCCGCATTTTCAACAGCTCGATCACCCGGTCCATCACGAAGTCGTGTTCCGGGATGAGGATGATCGAGGCGCCCGAGGCCTCACCCCCTTCCAGTGCCAGCCACCCGGCGTTCCGCCCCATGCATTCCACCACGAATATGCGGCTGTGGGAACCCGCCGTAATCCGCAGTCGGTCGACGTCATGGGTGATACCGTTCAGGGCCGAGTCAAAGCCCAGGGTGTAATCGGTCTCGGATACGTCCCTGTCGATGGTTTTGGGGATCCCCACCACCTTCAGTCCCTTCTTGTACAGTTTATAGGCGACACCCAGGCTGTCGACCCCCCCGATGACCACGAGGGCGTCAAGCCCCAGCTTTTTGCAGTTTTTCACGAGGATGTCCGACTGGTCTTTCCTGGGATCAAATGGATTGATCCGTGTGGTTCCCAGCCGGGTCCCGCCGTAGCGGTCCCAGGTCCTGACGGTGTTGCCGTTCAGGGGAAGGGTCCATCGACGGATGCTCTCCTTTTTATCCGGTTTCACCTCTATGAGCCCGCGGTATCCGTCCAGGAGGCCGATGATCTTGAACATGATTCCCCGGCGGGACACCAGGTCTTTGTCCAGCGCGGAATAAACCAGCCAGTGGATGGTGCTGTTGATCCCTCCGCAATCGCCTCCTGCGGATAGAACGCCTATTGTTGTCTTCATTCGGGTGCCTCCAGGAAAAATCAGGGAACGAATTTCATTGCAACCCCCTCCGGAACCCTGAATGACCGGTCCCCCGGAAAGGGCAGGGAACACAAAGGCTTCAACATGTAAAAATATAGATGAGCCGTCAAAGGCTGTCAAGGCGGCGGGGGATTTCGCCTTGCCAACCGGGGCGGCATCTGTTATGTGCGGTTACGCGAAAGGATCTCCCATGAATGCCGTTGAGACCACCGCCCTGGGGATCGTCCAGGGGCTGACCGAATTTCTTCCCGTCAGCAGTTCCGGACACCTGGTGCTACTCCAGAACCTGCTGGGAGTTGCGAAGCCGCAGTTGATGCTGGATTGCACCCTGCACCTGGGGACGCTCCTGGCCGTCTGTCTCTACTTCCGGTCCGACCTGTCCCGCATGGCGCAACGCCTGTGGCGGAGGGACTTCCGGGATCCCCATGCCTCCCTCGCCCTCTGGGTCATCGTCGGCACCATCCCCACCGGGCTGATCGGGATCCTGTTCAAGGACTTTCTTGAGGGGCTTTTCGGATCGGCCGCCCTGGTGGGATGGACGCTCCTGGCCACCGGGCTGATCGTCGGAAGCACGCGCCTGATTCCCGAAGGTCACGGATCGCGGAAAAGGGTCGGCCTGTGGGCGGCCCTCGCCGTAGGCCTGGTCCAGGGCCTGGCCATTACGCCGGGGATCTCACGGTCGGGAATCACGATCGTGTGCGGGCTGCTGCTGGGGCTGGACCGTGATCTGGCCGGGCGGTTTTCGTTCCTCCTCTCCATCCCGGCCATTGTCGGGGCCGTGGTGTTGCAGATCCACGCCGGGGCGCTGCAGGGAACGGCCCTGCTCCCGCTGGCGTGCGGTTTCGTCTCCTCCACGATTGTCGGAATCCTGGCCCTCCGGGTTCTCATGGGCATGGTCCGGAAAGGGCATCTCTATTATTTCGCTCCCTACTGCTGGCTCCTGGGTATCGTAGTGGTGCTGGCGACCTGATGAACGCCGTGTCCGCGGGCGGGATGCCCGGCGGTGAAAAACACGGCCTCCGGTTGGATCCGGGACGAGGGAAAAGAATGGCGATGAAGACGGGTACACACACCGGCGGCAGGTCCCCGGCCGACTACCTGGCGCTCTCGGTCAAGGGCTTCTGCATGGGGGCCTCCGACGTGGTCCCCGGGGTCTCCGGCGGCACCATGGCCTTTATCCTCGGGATATACGATGAACTCATCGATGCCATCAAGTCGTTTGATCTCCACTGCCTCCGGCTCCTCATGGCGGGCCGGTTCCGGCAGGCGCTGGATCACGTGAAATGGCGGTTTCTCCTTTTCCTCGGTTCCGGCATCCTGACCGCCATATTTTCTCTCGCCAGGGTCCTGGCCTGGCTGCTCAACAACAAGCCTGTTTTCATCTGGTCTTTTTTCCTGGGGCTGATCGTCGCATCGGTGGTGAGCGTGGCGCGGCGCATCGGGGCATGGCGGCCGGGGGTGTGGATTTCCTTTTCAGCGGGGACCCTCGGGAGCTATTTCCTGGTGGGGCTTGTCCCGGTGACCACCCCGGACGCCCCCTGGTTCCTGTTCCTTTCCGGGGCGGTGGCCATCTGCGCCATGATCCTCCCGGGCATATCCGGATCCTTCATGCTGGTGCTGCTGGGGAAATACCTGTACGTGCTGGAGGCCGTCAACCACCGGAATTTTTCCGTTCTCTTCCTGGTCTCCTGCGGGGCGTGTGTGGGGATCGCGGCGTTTTCGAGACTCCTGGGATGGCTTCTTCAGCGCCATCACGATCTGATGGTGGCGGTCCTGACCGGGCTGATGGTGGGATCCCTGAGAAAGGTGTGGCCCTGGAAAGAGACCGTTAAGACCCTGGTGGACGCCCGCGGAAAGGTCATTCCCGTTGTCCAGGCGAACATGTTGCCGCCCCGCCTGGACCAGCAGGTCCTTTGGGCCGTTCTCCTGATGGCCCTCGGTTTTGCGGCCGTCTATTTCCTGGATCGCCCGGGAAGATGGAAGAAACGGGCCGGGGCCTAAAAGATCCGGCTCCCCCCCAGACCGGTCAGGCTGAAAATGACCATAACGCTTGTCTGGCGGTTTTCCCTTTTTCCCGATACCTTTACGGTCCAGCACTGACTCCGGTACCCGATCCAGTAACGGCTGGAGATGTTCTGTCCTGCGGCCAGGTTTCTTTCCAGAGAGGTCCCGGCCGAGAACCCGTAAACGAGGTTCACGTCGATCCAGAGATTTACGCTTTCCTGTTCCGGCCCGCCGTATTGATAATCCACGTAATAGGTGTCGGTGAGGCCTCCCGCCCGGTCAACGGTCAGGTCGAGGGAGATATCCGCGGTCGCAATGTCCTGATCATAATGATCCCATTGCATTTCCCCCCGGAAGTAAAGCGAGGGCGTCGGCCGTAGGATCATCTCGGCGAAGAGGGGCTGGAACGGCTCCCGTTTTTCCCCGGGATTCCGGTCGCGGCGCAGTTCATCCACGTCATACGCCTGCTCCAGATTGAACGTGGCCCATTGACGGTAGCTTACGCCGCCCTTTTCGGTCTCCAGGCGGGCGTCCAGGAAGTTTTCAAGGGAAAACCGGATTTCATTGATCTTTTCCCGGTCTTCCATGGGTTCGAACCAGGGGCTCGGATGGGTCCCCCTGTGGCGGGCCCGGTAACGGTAACTCAGTTCGGGCCGGATCCGGTGCTTCAGGCGCGTGGCGCCGTTCCAGTCGACGTCGTACGCCCGTTCCAGGTTGGTGGACATCCGGGTGCCCAGGTCATAGGCCCTCTGGCCGTTCCATTCGTCGCTGTTGTGCTGCTGGTCGTACCACTGGGCGTTCAGGGTGCAGCGCCCCACGGGTTCAAATTCAATGTAAGGGCCCAGCCAGACCGGCAGTCTCAGTTCGGGAGACAGGGAGACCCGGTTCCCTTTCACACCGTCTTCACGCCACACGTAATCGTAATCGGAATCCAGGCTGAAGTAGAGGGGCAGGGCGGAGAGCCGGGGAGGGAGCCAGGTGAAATCAAGGCCCGCCAGCGGCTGGGGAGTCGGGTCCTCCACCGGATTTTCGGGTCGCTGGTTGTATTCCGAAACGGCCTGGAGACTGCAATGTTCCGTTTCCCCGCTGAGACGAAGGGCGGAGCGTCGCGTGGGAGACCGCCGTTCTTCCATGGGGCGGAGGGAATCCTCCGCGAGATCCGGCCTCGCGTCGAACCCCGACAGTCCGGTCGCGAATTCTTCCAAATAGTCCTGATCACTGACCAGGTCCGCGTCAAGCCGCGCCGTCCATCCGGAGGGAAGGCTCTGGTCTGCACGGGCCCGAAACCAGTACCGGGTACTGTTCTTTCGGCCGAAGGGGCTGATTTCCAGGTTGTCGGAATCGGTCATGTCCTTGGTTTCATCCCTGTCCGAAAGGATGTCGAACATGAAAACGCCTTTCGATTCTTTGTCCAGGAGATACCGGAATTCCACCCCCTGCATGTATCCGCGCCGGCTGAGGTACCGCTGGTAAAAGGTGGCGTCGGCCCGGTCGGAGATGGCCCAGAAGAACGGAAGCTCTATGTCCGTCCCGGTTTGATCCGAATAACCGAAGCTGGGCAGGAGGAATCCGGTCTGTCGTTTTTTCTTCCCGGGAAAAATCATGTAAGGGACGTAGAAAACGGGGACGTCGTGGACACGGAGGGCCGCGTCTTTCAGCGTCCCGTATCCCTCGATGGTCACTTTTACCTCGGATGCCGTAATGCTCCATGCGGGGGGGCTGCCGTCGCAGGTAGTCAGTTTGCAACGCTTGAGGCGGTAGGTGTCGGGCCCCAGTTTTTCCATGAGTTCGCCGCTGATATAGTAATGGTTTCCGCTCAGGAAGAGGGACCCGTTTTCGATCCTTCCGGTCTGCCGCCGGAGGTCGAAAACGCCGCGTTCACCGGTCAGGATGTCTTCCCCCGCCTTGAGCCGGATGTTTCCCGTCATCTCCGCCGTCCCGGTTCTGGTATGATAGATCACCAGCTCCGCGGAAAGGGTCTGCGCACCCTTTGTTATGACCACGTCCCCTTCGGCCACGTACATGGCCTCTTTGTCGTTGTACGTCAGGTGCTTTGCCGTGATTTCCCACGGGCCTTCCTTTGTCTCCAGCAGGTGGATCTTTTCCATCCGGGCCTCCGCCGGGGCCGGCCGGAACGGGAAAAAGATCACCAGAAGCAGGGGAAGTATCCGGCATCCGCGCAATATGGTTCGGAATCTAAGAATAATCCTCTCTCCTTTCAACCGGGGC
>CAZCVB010000187.1:0-4923 GCA_964501805.1 uncultured Desulfobacteraceae bacterium
GCTGGTGCGCCGAACTTCCGTCAAAATCTCCCGTGAGCTGAATATGCACTGTGGAAAAAAATACCCAGTGGTTATTTCCACGGGTGGAGCATCATTCCTTTATTACCTTTACTCCGGGCAGGGGCGAAAACCTGAAAAAATCCGTGTCAAGGCGTTGAGGGATCGGCTCCTTCAGCCTGAATCGGGTGATGCTTCCGAAAGGGTTATGAATATCGATCTCCCGGATATCATAACTCCGGCCGACCGTAAGAACGATCCGGTCGATCTCCTGCCATGGCGGATCGGGTGTGAGCGCGATCCGGTATCCCTCCAGGCCTTTTTGCGGCGGCATGGAGACCCGGAATGTCTCTTCCACCCGGACGAGGCCCTGAAAGATGTCCCCCAGGACCTTCAGCTCCTTTCCAAATTTCTGAAAGGGATACTGGTGCACCTCTTTTTTTTCCGGGATATACCACCAGAGGGTCTTCCCGTCCGCCACCATGATCTCCTTTCGCGGGCGCGCCTGCTCGAGCCGGAGATAGAAGGGGGGCTTGAAACAGATCCGTCCCGTGGCCAGATCGCCTTTTACATGGTTTCCCAGCATGGACATGGAGCGGGTGATGACCTCACGGGTGTAGGGGGCGGTCAGCCCGGGCAGGCGGGCGTACTTCAGGCGGATGCCGGCAAGGACGCGGGATGTCTCATCGGCCGTCACCGGCTCTGTCCCGAGGCAGAGAAGCCCGACCTGCAACAGGATGAAAGCCCCTGAAATTCGAAATAAAAGACTCATGTTCCGTCCGTTTTCCGGCCATAGACCTCGCGGGGCCGCACCCCGTCGGAAGGCCCGACGATGCCCTCGATTTCCATGGCCTCGATCATGCGGGCGGCCCGGTTATAGCCCACCCGCAGTTTCCGCTGAAGCATGGAAATGGATGCCTGTCCGCTCTGGATCACCACTTCCACGGCCTGGTCGTATTTTTCATCCAGTTCCAGTTCCCCGTCTTCCGCCGGATCGGAGCGCGCGATTTCGGTGAGGATGGTGCTGTCGTATTCCGGTTTCTTCTGGCTTTTCAGGAACTCGGTCACGCGCCGGATCTCTTCTTCGGAAATATAGGCCCCGTGGATACGGGTGATCCGGCTGACGCCCGGCGGCAGGAAGAGCATGTCGCCTTCTCCGAGGAGGTGCTCCGCGCCAACGGTGTCCAGGATGGTGCGCGAATCGACCTTGGATGAGACCTGGAAAGAAATCCTGGCCGGAAAATTGGCCTTGATGACGCCGGTAAGGACGTCCACCGACGGGCGCTGGGTGGCGATGATCAGGTGGATCCCGGCCGCCCGGGCCATCTGCGCCAGCCGCGTGATCCCTTCTTCCACCTCGCGGGAGGAGGCCATCATCAGGTCCGCCAGTTCGTCGATCACCAGGACGATGTAAGGCAGGTGCCTGTCCTCCCCCCGGTTCTCCGTGTCCGCGTCCGCTTTTTGCTGTTTCGCCACCTTTCGGTTGTATGATTCAATGTTCCGGACCCCCCGGTCCGACAGCAGCATGTAGCGCCGCTCCATTTCCGCCACGGCCCACCTGAGGGCCTTGGTGGCCTCCTTGGGGTCGGTCACCACGGGATGCAGCAGGTGCGGAATGTCCTGGTAGATGGAAAGCTCGATCCGTTTGGGGTCGATCATCAGGAACCGCACCGCTTCCGGAGAGACCTTGAACAGGAGGCTCTGGATCATGGCGTTGATGGAGACGCTTTTCCCTGCCCCGGTGGCGCCCGCCACCAGCAGGTGCGGCATCTTTGCCAGGTCGGTGATGAAGGCTCCGCCAACGATATCCTTTCCCAGCGCAATGGGAAGTTTGTGCCGGGTATCCGTGTAGGCGGGGCTGGACAGCACCTCCTTGAGAAAGACCATCTCTCTCTGATTGTTGGGTATCTCGATACCGATGGCCGCCTTTCCGGGGATGGGCGCCACGATGCGGATGCTGGGCGCCCTCAGGGTGAGGGCCAGGTCGTCCGAAAGACCGGCCACCTTGCTGATTTTCACGCCGGGGGCGGGCTTGAATTCATACAGGGTGATGACCGGGCCCGGAAGGATCTCCGAAACCTCTCCCTCGACCCCGAAATCCGCCAGCTTTTTTTCCACCCGGCGCGCGTTCATTTCAAGACTTTCCCGCTGAACCTGCCGATTCCGTTTTTCAGGGGGATCGTTCAGGAGGTCCAGGGAGGGAAGCTGCAGGTCTCCGGCACGGTTCATGAATGGAAACCTGGCCTGCGTCGGTTTTTTCCTGGGCTCCGGCTTCGGTTCCACGATGGTCACCCTGGGCCGGGCCCGCATCCTGGCCTTGGCCGGGAGGGTCTTGATCGCCCGTTTTTTTCTCTCGACCCGCTTTTTCCTTGCCTCCAGCACCCGGCGGACCAGGACCGATATCCACAGGGCCACGCGGGAAACAATCCATCCCAGCGAGAGGCGGGTCACAAATAGGAGCGCCACGACGAAAACCGCGATGAGGAAGACGCAGGCACCAAAATCGTTCAGGAAACGCCTGGCGGATTCCGACAGGATCAGCCCGGCCAGTCCTCCCGGCTCGATGGCCACGCCACGGAACGTCACGCCTTCGGGAAGATACAGGTTCAGGAGCGCGGAAGAGGAGAACAGCAGGGCCGTGGCGGCGATAAAGTTGCCGATGGGAGAGGAAATCCGTCGTCCCCTGAACGACAGGAATGAAAGTCCCGCGCACATGATCACGAACCAGTACGCGGAAAAGCCGAGGAGTCCGAACAGGATGCCGGAAAGATGCGCGCCCACGGTACCGAACAGGTTGCGGGCCTCCCCCAGAGAACCCGTCACGTTCCAGAAAAGCCGGTCCGCGGGGTGATATGAGAAAAGGCTTCCGCCCAGGACAACGGCCATGAACAGAAGAAGAAGCCCCCTGATTTCCTTTTTGACGGGCGGTTCCGGATGATCCGTTTTTCCACCCTTTCGCTCTGCTCTGGGACCCAACGCTGGACCTCCTTCATTTTCATCCCGGTTCCGCCGAACGGGCGAAGCGCCGGGGCGATCTCACCGGCGACCGGGGGATATATCGCAGGTCTTCGGCCGCGTCCCTCAGACTGGAACAATCATGGGAAGGATCAGCGGGCTTCTTTCGATCACCTTGAAAAAAAATCGTTTCAACCGCCGATGAATATCCGACTCCACCTGCCTGCGGTCGATGGGGGAGGGACGATCCAGCGCGTCAAGGACCTCCAGGACCACGCACTTGGCGTCTTCCAGGAGGAATTCATGTTCATCCTGGAAGACAAACCCCCTCGAAATGATATCGGGGCCGTACATCGTCTCACCCGTCTCCTCGTCAACAATCAGGAGAACGATGACCATGCCGTGGGAACTCAGTTTTCTCCGGTCCCTCAGGACCGTGTCTCCGATGTCGCCCACGCCTTTTCCGTCCACCAGGATTTTTCCCGTGTGAACGGGTTCTCCGATCCGGCCGCTCCCGTTTTCGAAACAGAGGGTGTCCCCGTTCGTGGCGATCAACACCCGTTCCTTCGGGATCCCCATGTCCCGGGCCAGGCGCGCATGTTTCACGAGATGGCGGTATTCTCCGTGGATGGGAATGAAATAGCGCGGTTTCACCAGGCTCAACATCAGCTTCAGTTCCTCCCGCCGCGCATGGCCCGAGGTGTGGATGTCGGACACCTTTTCGTAAACAACATCCGCGCCCATGCGGTAGAGGTTGTTGATGATGCGCGTGATGGCCCGTTCGTTTCCGGGGATAAAGCGCGACGAGAGGATCACGGTGTCACCTTCCTTTATCTGGATACCCCGGTGGCTCCCCTGGGACATCCTGGCCAGGGCGGACATGGGTTCCCCCTGGCTTCCGGTGGTGACGATGGTAATTTTTTTATCCGGGTACTGGCCGATCCGTCGTTCACCGATCTCCAAGTCGTCCGGCATCTTGATAAACCCCTGATCCCTGGCGATCCCCACGTTGGTGACCATGCTCCTGCCATTGAACACCACCTTCCGTTCGAATATCACGGCCAGGTCGATGATCTGCTGGATGCGGGAGATGTTGGACGCAAAGCTTGCAACGATGATTCGGCCCGGCGCGGCCCGGAAGATCTCCTCGAGGGTATTGCGCACGTCCCGTTCGCTCAGGGTCATTCCTTCCTTTTCGGCGTTGGTGGAATCGGATAGGAGGGCCAGGACGCCTTTTTCTCCAAAGGCCGCAAACCGGTTCAGGTCCGTGTACTGCCGGTCGGTGGGCGTGGGGTCCACCTTGAAGTCGCCGGAATGGATAAGGATTCCTTCAGGGGTCTCAATCGCCAGGCCCACCCCGTCGACGATACTGTGCTTGACCCGGATATACGTGATCCTGAACGGACCGAACCGGCTTACGTCACCGGGTGCCACGGTTTCAAGCCGGACCGGCTCCGGAAGCCGGTGTTCTTTCAGTTTTTCTTTCAGCAGACCAAGGGTAAAACCGGTTCCCAGGACCGGCACGGAAAAATCCCTCAGGAAAAACGGCATGGCGCCGATATGGTCCTCGTGACCGTGGGTCAGGATGACGCACGCGATCCTCTCCCTTTTTTCCCTGAGGTAGCCGAAATCGGGGATCACGAGATCCACGCCGGGCATGTAATCGTCCGGGAACATGAGGCCGGCATCCACCACCACCACGCATTCTTCACATTCAACGGCCATCATGTTCAGCCCGATTTCTCCCAAGCCCCCCAGGGGAACCACTTTCACCATGATTGCCTCTCTTTGAAGCCGCGATCCGCCATACGACCGGATCGCCATGTTTTTTCTGAATTAACAGCATGTTAACCCATTCATACTCCGGAGTCAACAGGGAAAGTTTCCCACGCGCCCGGCGAATGCCGGCAAAGGCAGTTGATTTCGATTTTTTCTTTATGTTAAGGTCCGGCAGTCGCATCCGGCGAATGC
>CAZCVB010000188.1:0-4833 GCA_964501805.1 uncultured Desulfobacteraceae bacterium
GGCCTTTGCGCGGCGACTGTTGAGAGGGATTGTCGGAGTCATCCGCTGGGATTTTTTCAGGGAAGTCCGGAATTTCCCCTCACGTGGCACAAAGGGCGGGGGAGTGAGGCGGACCGGAACAGGGCCTTATTTTCCGGTTTCGAGGTGCCGGATGATTTCGGCGAGCTTTTTCCCCTTTTCCGTGTCCGGCGAGATTTGCCACGCCTTTTTCAGTGTTTCGAGTCCCGCCTTCCTGTCTTTTTTCCCCTGATAGTAGATTCCCGCCTTGATATAATACACATCCTGCCGGATATCCGGCGGGGGATTGGCCGACGCCACAAGGCGGTCAAGATCCCTGAGGGCCTTGTCAAAGTCCTTTGTCCGGCCGATTTCCTCCATGATCCGCATGAGTCCTTCCCGGACCTCGTACTTGGACCTGAGGCCGGCCAGGTTCTTTGAATCCAGCCTTTTTATCTGCGCCACCACGTCGGGGTCCGGGCCCACCTGGTTTTTCCCCATGACTTCGAGGGCCTCATCCAGGAGCCGGGCCTTTTCCAGCCCCCTGGATTGCTGTGCCCGGGCCATGAGGCGATCGTGCCGCATCCTGTTTTCCCGCAGACGGTCGAGGTGGGCGAGGTATTTTTCCGGGCCCCCCGGCCGATAACCGGTCCGTGCGTAGAGACGGCCTTCGGCATCCGTGACCACCACGGTGGGAAACCCTTCAATCCCGTAGACCTTCGCCAGTCTCTGGTTCTGCTGCCGGATCCTTTCCGGCGGCTTTGATTTCTGGGGAAAATCGAGCCGGACCAGGACGAACTTCTTTTCCGCGGCCTTTTTGAATTCCGCCCTGCCGAAGACTTCCTGCTCCAGCTTGATGCACCAGCCGCACCAGTCCGAGCCGGAAAAATTCAGGAGCATGTCCTTTTTTTCCAGGGCCGCACGCGCCTTGGCGGCATCGAAATCCTCCGTCCATGCCGACCGGGAGGCCGCCATTATGGGGGCTGAAAATGCCAGGCACAACCCGATGGTGATGACAATAACAAACCGCTTTTTCATAGACGTCAACCTTTCAATCTTTTTTCGAGACAGGTGAATCGTTTGATGGCGGTGTCGTTGTGAACCCCCATGGCAAGGGCCTTTCGGCTTCCCACGATCACCACCAGGCGCCGGCCCCGGGTGACCGCCGTGTAGATGAGATTTCGCTGGAGCAGCAGGAAGTGCTGCGGCAGCAGCGGGAGGATGACGGCCGGATACTCGCTTCCCTGGGATTTGTGAACGGTGATGGCATAGGCCAGGACGATTTCGTCCAGGTCCACACTGTCATAATGAACCTGCCGCTCATCATAGGTTACAACCAGGGTCTGCTTTTCCGGATCAATGCCCGAAATCAGCCCGATATCCCCGTTGAAGACCTCTTTTTCGTAATTGTTCCGGATCTGCATCACCTTGTCGTTCAGCCGAAACCGACGGTCGCCCCGAACCATTTCCCTGTTCGAGGGGTTCAGGACCTCCTGCAGGCGTGTGTTGATGTTCTCCGTTCCCACGGTTCCCTTGTGCATGGGGGAGAGGACCTGGATATCCCTCATGGGGTCCATGCCGAACCGGGCCGGGATCCGCCGGCAGGCCAGTTCCACGATGACCTCCAGGACCTGGTCCGCGTCATCCTGCCGGACGAAATAGAAATCGCTCCGTTTGCCCGGGGACGGTTCGTCCACCGGCAGGCGTCCGCGGTTAATCCTGTGGGCGTTGGTGATGATCCGGCTCTCCTGCGCCTGCCGGAAGACCTCGTTCAGTTCGATCACCGGCACCGCGCCGGAGCGGATGATGTCTCCCAGCACGTTTCCCGGGCCCACGGACGGGAGCTGATTGGCGTCCCCGACAAGGATCAGGGTGGCGGCCGAGGGTACGGCCTTGAGGAAATGGTACATGAGCCCCGTGTCGATCATGGAGACCTCGTCCAGGATGATCACGTCCGCGGCCACCGGCCGGTCCCGGTTCCGCTGAAACCCGCCTTTCTGCCAGCTGTATTCCAGGAGCCGGTGGATGGTGACGGCACGATGCCCGGATGTCTCGCTCATCCTTTTTGCGGCGCGTCCCGTGGGGGCGGCCAGCGAAATCGCCGCGCCCGCGGCCCGGTATATCCGAATGACGGCATTGATGATGGTGGTCTTTCCGGTCCCCGGTCCGCCGGTGATCACCAGCACCTTGTCGGACACGGCCGAGCGAACCGCATCGACCTGTCCGGGCGCCAGGCGCAGACTGATCTTTTTCTGGACCCATGCCACGGCCCTGTGGGGATCCATCCTGCGGATTTTTTTCGGTGATGAGATGATACGGAAAAGATGCCTGGCAATGCCGGTTTCGGCCGTGTGGTGCCGGGTCAGGTAGACTGCTTTCTGGTTCGGTTCAAAGTCGTCCAGGTGTTCGTTCAGGTCCTCGATGACGATCTTTCCCTTGAGAAGCACCGTTCCCAGGCCCTGCGTGACCGTATCCCTGTCGACCGACAGCAGTTCCCTGCACCGGTCCACCAGCTTCCCGTACGGGTAAAAGACGTGCCCCTCCTCCGAAAGCCGGTTCAGGACGTAGAGTATCCCGGCCTCGGCCCGGGCCGGGGAATTCCTGTCGAAACCCATCTCCCGCGCGATCCGGTCCGCCGTTTGAAACCCGATGCCGGGGATATCCGTGGCCAGGCGGTAGGGGTTTTCGGAGACCACCGCAATGGCGCGCTGCCCATATTTTTTGAAGATCCGGGTGGCGTGGGCAGTCCCCACGTTGTGGGCCTGGAGGAATATCATGACGGCCCGGATTTCCTTCTGGTCCGACCAGGCCCGGCGGATCATCTCCACCCGCTTCGGGCCGATGCCCTCGACGGCGGCCAGTTCCTCCACCCGATCGTCGATTATTTCAAGGGTTTTTTCCCCGAATTTTCGGGTGATCCGTTCCGCCATCTCGGGGCCGATCCCCTTGACGAGTCCCGATCCCAGGTATTTGGTGATTCCTTCCACGGAGACGGGGCGGACGGTGCGATGTTCGAGGATGCGGAACTGGCGTCCGAACCGGGGGTGCTCCTCCCAGACCCCTTTCATCTCCAGTGTCTCGCCGAGGGAGGCCGCCGGGAGATTGCCGACGATGGTAACGGGTCCCGGGTGGCGGGGGGAATTGATCCGGGCCACGGTGTAGCCGTTTTGTTCGTTCACGAACGTGATCCGTTCGATCTGGCCCGTCAACTCTTCCGTTCCCTGTCCGGCGGGTCGCCTGCCCGGCCCGCCTTTTGGCGGAAACTGACGCAATGGGTGTCTCCTTGTCAAGGGTTCCGCCTGTGTCAATGGAATGCGAGAAAACGGGTACCGCGAAAAGGGAGAGAATCCGGCGGCCCGGAAAGGACGATCTCCCGGGATAATGGAAAGCCGCCGGACGGCAGGGGGCGGACCGCGTCAGTCCGTTGCCTTTCCCTTGGCCTCCCGTTCAAGGCGGTATCTCTTTTCGCTTTTTCGGCACAATTCCCAGATAATGCACTGGGGCCGATACCGGCAGTAGTTGCAGGGGTCGGTGCAGGCCTCGCAGTTGTCAAGACATTCCCTGCAATACCCCATCTCCATTTTCTGGCAGATCACGGCCGCCTCGCGGTCCGGATGATAACGACATTTCATAATCGGCCTCGATAGATCCGCTCCGGTTACCCCTCTCTCTTCTCCAGGCATTCCAGTATCGCGGACCTCAGTCGGCGGTGCACATCCTGCGGGATTTCTTCCATCGCTCCCTCGCGGCACAACTGGATTGTTTTTCGCAACGAATCGTAACACTTGCTGCATTGAGGGCATTCCCGGAGATGGGCTTCCACCTCTTCGCAGATTTCTCTTTCCAGCTCTCCATCCAGGTATTCCGATACCTTCTGAAAACACCGCCTGCACGCGTCCTTCATCTTGTTTTTCCCTCCCTGTACCGGCTGGCGATTTTTTCTCTCAAAAACAGGCGTGCCCGGTGCAGTCGCGTTTTTACGGACTGCGTCGAGATTCCCATGATTTCAGCGGTCTCTTCCGTGTTGAACCCCTGTATATCCCTTAAATTGAAAACAAAACGGTATTTCGGTGGAAGGGAAACAATGGCATCCTGGATCACCTGCTTCAGCTCGGCCGTGAGGACTTCATCGGAAGGGAGCTGGGACCAGTCGGGGATATCAAAGGTGCCCTCGGATCCATTCAACTGACCCAATGCCTCGAGGGACAGCTCCTGATCCGGTTCGTATTTTCTTTTCCTGCGTTTTTTCTGACAGACCCGCGCCGCGATCTTGAACAGCCAGTTCCGCAACTTGGTTTCCTGCCGGAAACCCTCCAGGTATCGGAAGGCGTTGAGAAAAGTTTCCTGGACAATGTCCTCGGCATCCTGCCGGTGGCCACACATCTTGAGACCAAAGGTAAAGATCGAATTTTCGTACTTCTCAATGATCTTTTCCATGGCCTCGGCGGATCCTGCCTTGAACTGGGCGATCAGGCGCTGGTCCGTCGTATCGTTCGCCGCTTTCTTCATGTCATTTATTCATCGGGCGGGTTTCGTTCAAGGGAATGGTTCCCCGGTCGTCTCGTTTCTCCCCTTCTTTTCACACCCGGCCTTCCGGGGCATCCCTGTTTCCTGCGGGGAAATTGTTACGGCAGCACCGCGTCGTCGGTTGCACGGTCCTGCCCGGGAGGATTCTGGATGGGAAACGGGGAATGACTTTCCCCTTGCATCGGGGAGGTCATTTGCATATCCTTTATATTCTATGTAAAGCTAACAGAGACAGGGGAAGATTTCAATTCAATAAATGGAAGCAGGGCCTCGGGATTTGCAGAACAGGACTCAGGCATATCCGGTTCA
>CAZCVB010000189.1:0-4826 GCA_964501805.1 uncultured Desulfobacteraceae bacterium
CTCAGGTCCCGGATCCCCATCAACGACATGTGAAGCGTCCGGGGGATCGGCGTGGCCGTGATGGCCAGGACATCCACCATGGACCGGTATTTTTTCAGGACCTCCTTCTGCTTGACCCCGAAACGCTGTTCCTCGTCGATGATCAGGAGGCCCATGTCCCTGAACCGGACGTCCTTCTGGAGCATCCGGTGGGTCCCCACCAGGATGTCGATTTTTCCGGATCTCAGCCTGGCCAGGGTCTCGGCCTGTTCTTTTCTTGTTTTGAACCGGCTCAGGATCCCGACCCGGATCCCGTAGGGCCTCATGCGGCGCTGAAAGGTCTCGTAATGCTGCTCCGCCAGGACCGTGGTGGGGACCAGGACGGCGGCCTGCTTCCCGTCGGACACGCACCTGAAAGCGGCCCGGAGGGCGATTTCCGTCTTGCCGAATCCCACGTCCCCGCAGATGAGGCGGTCCATGGGCTGTTCGGACGCCATATCGGCCAGCACCTCCTCGATGGCCCTGGTCTGGTCCGGGGTTTCCTCGTGTTCAAAGGTGGCCTCGAATTCCCGGTAGGCGGTGTCCGGGGGGGAAAAGGCGTGTCCCTTCCGGTACTTGCGGAGCGCGTAGATCTCCACCAGCTGCCTGGCGATGGTCCTGACCGATTTCCGGACCCTGCGCTTGGCGATGTTCCAGGACCGTCCTCCCAGCCGGTCCAGCCGCGGGTGTTCCCGGTCCGCGCCCACGTATTTCTGAAGAACGCTGACCCTGTCCGCCGGGATGTAGAGCCGGTCGTTCCGGGCGTATTCGATTACCACGAATTCATTGGTCCTGTTCTCGATTTCCATCTTTTCAAGACCGCCGTACCGCCCGATGCCGTGTTCCTCGTGGACCACCAGGTCTCCGGACTTGAGCTGGCTGAAGCCGGACCAGTTGATGCCGCGGCTTCCCGGCTTTTTCCCGGGTATGTGGCGCGCCCTTTTGGATCCGAATATCTCGTCCTCGCTCACCACCAAAAGCCCGAGATCCGGCCAGGAGAATCCCCTTGAAAGCCGCCCCAGGCAGATGGTGAGCCCCGGCCCTTCCGGGATCTCCCCCCAGGATTTCGCCACCTGGTCGGTTTTCACCTCGTAATTCTCGAGGATCCCGGAAAGCCGTTCCGCCTGCTGGCGGGTCCGGCACACGATGACCACCCGGGCGCGGGCCGAGACCCGGGAGGCGATCATTTCGGCCAGGGGCGCCATGGAGACCCGCCCCTTGCCCGCCAGGCGGAGCTGGAGGTCGTCCGCCGGTTCACGGGCCCCTTCCACCCGGACGGCGGGCCGGGGGTCGTCCGGATCGTCCAGGGCCAGCGGGCTCAGTTCGAGCCGTTTCAGGCGGGCCAGCCGGTCGGATATTTCCTCCAGGGGGACGAGGATCCCCCCGGTCTCGGGAAAGGGGCTCCCCTTTTCGGCCGCTTCCTTCCGGAACCGCCGGAGATCTTCTTCGAACCGTTTTTTCAGCTTTCCGTAAGCCGGCGCGATGCGGCGCGGATCAAAAAGGGCCACCAGACCGTTGTAGGAGAGCTAATCGAGCAGGGTGTCCAGCGGGGAATAAAAATGGTTCAGCCATGCCTCTTCCCCGGCGAATCCGGCGCCGGTTTGCGGGGTCCGCGGCAGCCGTCCCATGGAACGGGCCCGCGCCAGGTTGGGCGTGTCCCGGATGATCTCGCCGGCGGGGGGCAGGATCACCTCGTCCAGGGCGTCTTTCGAGCGCTGGCTCAGGGCGTCGAACAGGCGGATGGACTCCAGGCGGTCGCCCCAGAATTCCAGCCGGACCGGCGATTCATAGAGGGGAGGAAACAGGTCGATCACGCCCCCGCGCACCGAGTAGTCCCCTACTTCCTCCACCAGGGAAGAGCGGTTGTATCCCATGACGTGGAGCCGCCGGATCAGGAGGTCCCGGTCCACCTCCTCCCCGGCGGCCAGGAAGTCGAGGGACCGGACGAACGCGTCCTTCGGCAGGATCCTGAGAAACATGGCGTCGAGGGAGGTGATCACGACCGGCCGTTCCTCGTATACGAGGGCGTACAGGGTCTGGAGCCGGCGGGTCACCACCTGCCGGTGGGGGCTCAGCCCCGTGAGGGGCGAGAGATCGTAGGAGGGAAATTCGAACAGGCGGTGGCGGGCCGTTACCGAAGAAGCCTTCGGCCGCGGCATGAAAAAGGAGAGTTCCCTGTAAAGCCGCTCCGCGGACTTCCGGTCCGGCAGGATCGCCAGACAGGGCCGGTCCAGCTCGTTGAGCAGGTGCGAGACAAAATAGGCTTCAGCGGCCCCGGACAGGCCGGCTACCTTCAGCGAGCCGGTCCCGTTCCGGGTCCACTTGATGATTTCTTCGAGATGTTCAGGCCTTTTCATAACCGGTTACGCCTCCGGGCGGACGCCGCCTTCGGCGATGGACAGGACCATGCGGTCGTCCTCCAGCCGGGCCCCGGCCCCGACGGGAAGCGACAGGTTCCGGAATCCGTGGCCCGCCGGGAGACCGGTGACCACCGGAAACCCCGAATCGCCCAGGACGTCCAGAAAGGACCGGTGGAGGGTCTCCGGATCTCCGCAGCCCTGGAAGTCTCCCATGACCAGCCCCGCCAGCCCGGCCAGGCACCCGCTGAGCTTCAGGTGGGTCAGCATCCGGTCTACACGGTAGACCGCCTCCCCGGTCTCCTCGAGGAAAAGGATGCGGCCCTGGAAAGAGGGCAGGAACGGGGTCCCGATCAGGTGGCAGACAAGGCTCAGGTTTCCGCCCACCAGCCGTCCCCGGGCACTGCCCGGGACAATGCGGGCCCCTCCTTCCAGGGGAATCTCCACGGGCCGGCCGGACAGGAGCCGTAACAGGTGGGCCAGGTTTTCCGGGTCCTTCCGGCCCGGCGACAGGTCCCGGATCATGGGACCGTGAAACGTGATCAGGCCGGTCCTGTGGTGCAGGGACAGGAGAAGGGCGGTGACATCGCTGTATCCCACCATGATTTTCGGGTGTTCCCGGAACAGGTCGTAGTCGACGCGATCCAGGAGCCGCATGGATCCGTACCCGCCCCTGGCGCAGAAAACGGCCCGGATGCCGGGATCGCTGATCATGGCGTGGAGATCGGCCAGCCGTTGGGCGTCGCTCCCGGCCAGGTAGCCGTTCCGGGCACCCACGTGAGGTGACAGGCGCACGTCGTAGCCCGCGGATTTCAGCACGCGGATCCCCGGTTCGAGGTCGGCCCGGCGGACCGGTCCCGAGGGGGAGACAACGCCGATCCGGTCCCCGGGGCGGAGCGCCGGCGGTTTTATGGTGTTTATCGGTTCCATGACACGAATTTGAATCCGCCGGAGGCGGACAGGGGTTGTATTCCCCGCCCCTTGGGGCGTTCAATGCTTTTGATGATACCCCATTGCTTGCGGCGGGGCGGTTGCGAGGCCCCGTGCTCGAATTATTCCGGACATCGACCGGAATAAAAGCATAACAAATTAATATACCATAAATCTGAATTGAGCGCCTCAAATTTTGATAAAAGTCTTTTTTTCTTGTGATATCGCCGGGATGGTCGCCGATTTTGCAGGGATTGTTATCGCCCGTCAGGAGCGGGCCGGCGAAAGGAGCAAGGGGCAGGATAAGGTAAAATTTTTCAAAGGCCGGAGCAGGGTCATCAATCATTTTTACCGCTTTTTCGGATAGTACCTGCGCAGACATGGCACCTCTGAAAAAGGAATGTCGAATTTAATGGCCCAGTACTTCCCGGTCCGGGGAAGGAGCCCCCGCCTTGTCTTGACAGCGGCGATGATATCCTCACGCGAATAGATTTTCATGAGCTTCCGGACATCCTCCCAGTCCCCATAGTCGAGGATACGGCCGATCACATAAGGGGCGTGCCGAACAGGATCAATTTCGTCCGCGTCCCAGAAAAGGGAAGGGCGAAACAGCGTTTTGATCTTTTTCCCGGTATGTCCCCGGTCCGATTTCATCATTTCGTGACTCCGGAAGCGGGTGCCCTTCTTTTATAAGTTTCCGGTTGTCGGTCGTTTTTTACTCCGGACGCCCTCTGCCTTTTTCATCCGTTCGAGCAGTTCTTCCGCAAGAGACTTGAAGTCCTTATAGGCATCTTGAACCGCCTGCGCATGGCTGCCGATGGCGCCATCCGCGGAGGTAAGGTGAAAAATGGGTTTACGCGATTCCTGTCCCATGGGTATCAGGCTGCGATAGTGTTTTAACGTAGCGAGACATTCTCCATCCTCCGAGGGGGTCGTTGCGCTGGTGGAATCCCGGAGTACGGCCTCGTGATACACACGGGGCATGCGGTTCACCCACTTGTCATAGGCCTTGACCGGGCGGCTGAGCCGCACGCTATGTTGCTGCACAATATATCCGAGCGGCTGCATGCGCCCTTTGGGAAGTGAAAATTCAGGAGATGTCCAGTTATCCAATCGTTTTCCCCAGAGGTCTCGCCAGGAACGAAGGGTCGGTCCCAGGTTTTTCAACCCCTGGAGGGAAAAAAGATCGGCCCCGAGGGGAATGACAACATAATCAGTGGCGATAAGCGCCGACCGATTGATCGCACCGAGGTTGGGGCCGACATCGACCAGGATCATGTCGGCGCCGACTTTTTTTGCTGCAATTTGCGCCACCTGCCAGAACGAGGTCAGGATGCGAAAAGGCCGGTACAAATTGTTGTCGCCCATGCTGTCCGGCCATGCAGTGGACAGGATATCCTCAAACGATGCCAGCGCCACATCCCCTGGAATTAAATAGAGGCCTTGTGCCATCCTTTCGATATTGGGTTCTTCTATATCTCCTACACGGGTGAGAGGCTCTATGGCCCGATAAATCGTGGT
>CAZCVB010000190.1:0-4814 GCA_964501805.1 uncultured Desulfobacteraceae bacterium
AAAGTCCTGGATCAACCGGGCCTTGGCCTCTTTCGCATCGGTCGATGAACGGATCAGTTCTATCACATCATCCAGGAAATCGAGGGCCTTTTTCAGTCCCTCCAGGATGTGGGCGCGATGTTCCGCCTTTTTCAGGTCATAGATGGTTCGACGGACAATAATCTGTCTGCGACGGGAGATAAAATGCTCAAGGACCTGTTTCAGGGTGAGAACCTGGGGCCGGCCGTTGACAATGGCCAGCAGGATGATCCCGAAAGAGGTCTCCATCTGGGTGAACTTATACAGCCGGTTAAGGATGACCAGGGCCCTGCCGTCCCGCTTGACGTCGATCACCACGCGCATGCCGTCCCGGTCGGATTCATCCCGGATATCCGAGATGCCTTCGATCTTTTTCTCCTTTACGAGAAGACCGATCTTTTCAAGGAGCCGGGCCTTGTTGACCTGGAACGGGATCTCGGAGATCACCACGCGCTCACGGTTTTTTCCGATCTTTTCCACAAAGGCCCGCGCCCGGAGTTTGATAATCCCCCGTCCCGTCCCATAGGCGTCCGCGATCCCCTTTCTTCCGAGGATGAATCCCGCTGTGGGAAAATCAGGACCGCTGACGATCCGTATCAACTGAGAAACATCCATGTCCGGCTCGTCGATGAGACGGACAACGGCGTTACAGATCTCCGTGAGGTTGTGGGGAGGAATATTGGTTGCCATTCCAACCGCAATACCGGAAGAACCGTTGATCAGGAGGTTGGGAATGGTCGTTGGAAGGATGGCCGGTTCAGAGAGGGAACCATCGTAATTTGGGTTAAAATCCACGGTTTCCTTGTCGATGTCCGACAGGAAGTCCTGGGCCATGCGTGTCATCCGGACTTCCGTGTACCGCATGGCGGCCGGTGGATCGCCGTCCACGGACCCGAAGTTCCCCTGACCGTCCACCAGTGGATAGCGCATGGAGAAGTCCTGGGCCATGCGCACAATTGTATCATATACGGCCGCGTCTCCATGCGGGTGATATTTACCGATGACATCTCCGACCACCCGGGCCGATTTCTTGTAGGGCCGGTTGAAGTAGTTCTTGAGATCGTGCATGGCGTATAAAACCCGCCGATGCACCGGCTTCAGGCCGTCCCGGATATCGGGGAGGGCCCGTCCCACGATCACGCTCATGGAATACTCCAGGTATGAGCGTTTCATCTCGTCTTCTATGTTGACGACATTCGATTTGACATCCGCTGTCATTTTTCTCTCCGTCACGCTCCGGTCCCGTGCCGGTCGTCCCGTCGGGATTCATGTCCGGGCGGACCTTAAATCTTAAATATCGAGTTCCGTTACCTCAAGGGCGTTGCTTTGTATGAACTCCCGTCTCGGCTCTACCTTGTCCCCCATGAGGATCGTGAAAATGTCATCACTTTCCACCCAGTCTTCAATCCTCACTTTCAGGAGGGTTCTTCGTTCCGGATCCATGGTGGTGGACCAGAGCTGGTCCGGGTTCATTTCGCCCAGTCCCTTGTATCTCTGTATGGTGAGCCCTTTTTTGGCCTTTTCCATGAGGGTCAGAACCAGCTGTTCAGGGTCGTCAAAGTCCTGGGCCCGGCCTTCCTCCATCACCAGACGAAACCCTTTTTTGAGGCGTCTGAATTCCTTTGATATGGCAATCAGCTGCCGCAATTCCGGGGAGGAAAGAAACTCCCAGTTGACCATGGACATCCCGGCGCCGTTTGCCGGCTCTGTGACGATGAATTCAAAGTACCCGTCGTCATCGTCACGGTGAACATCATCCACCTGGAAACCGTTTTCTCTCAACCGTTCGAAGAAACTTTCCATAAAATCCGGATCCTTGAAAAGGCGCCTGTCGGCCGGACCCTCGGATGCCAGGAATTCGATAAAGTTCCGGCTGAATCCTTTCCTTGAAAGCCGGTTGAGACTTTCATAGAATTTGATCACCGCGTTCAAAAGTGAAACAAGCCGCTTCCCGGAAATGGTCTGACCATCTTCGTAAATAACCTTTTCCTTGTCCGAAATGCGGTCCAGCAGGAACCGGTTGAGACCCTCTTCATCCTTTAGAAAGACCTCTTTCCGACCCGAAACGACCCGGTACAGGGGCGGCTGGGCCACGTACAGGTGACCGTTCTCAATAAGCTCCGGCATCTGCCTGAAAAAAAACGTCAGCAACAGCGTACGGATATGGGCGCCATCCACGTCCGCATCGGTCATGATAATCACCTTGTGATATCTGAGAGACTCGATATTGTACTCGTTTTCACCGATTCCCGTACCGAGAGCGGTGATCATGGTCCGTATCTCTTCACTCGATATCATCCGGTTGAACCGGGCCTTCTCGACATTGAGAATTTTTCCCTTGAGCGGAAGAATCGCCTGGTTTCGCCGATCCCTTCCCTGTTTTGCCGAACCACCGGCCGATTCTCCCTCCACGATAAATATCTCGCTTCGGCTGGCATCCCTTTCCTGGCAGTCTGCCAGTTTTCCGGGCAATGAGTGATCAGAAAGAATCCCTTTTCTTCTTGCCAGTTCCCTTGCCTTCTTGGCAGCGGCGCGGGCCTTTGCCGCATTGATCACCTTTGTAAGGATGCCTTTGATAATCGCGGGATTCTCCTCAAAAAAGGTGGCCAGGCCTTCGTTCACGAGGGTCTCCACCAGACCCTTCACCTCGCTGTTCCCCAGCTTGGTCTTGGTCTGACCCTCGAACTGCGGGTCCGGCAGTTTTACGCTGATCACTCCGGTCAGACCTTCCCTCACATCATCTCCGGAAAGTTTCTCCTTGAAATTTTTTGAAAGGGGCGATCCCTGAAGGTACTGGTTTATGCTCCGGGTCAGGGCCGATTTGAACCCCACCAGATGACTGCCTCCCTCGGGGGTGTTGATGTTGTTTGCGAACGTAAATAGATTTTCCTTGTAGGAGCTGTTGTATTGCAGCGCAATCTCCATGATAACGCCGTTACGCGATCCCGAAATATAGATGGGAGACGGGTGAAGCACTTCCTTGTTCTTGTTCAGGTGTTCTACAAAGGACTTGATTCCCCCTTCGTAATGAAAATCCTTTTTCTTGCCCGTTATTTCATCCAGGATCTTTATGCGAACGCCCTTTGTCAAAAAAGAGAGTTCCCTTAACCGCCTTGAAAGAACATCAAAATCGAACTCGACATGGTCGAAAATCTCGGCGTCCGGAAGAAAGTGGATTCTTGTACCGGTCTTGGCGGTCTCGCCCGTTATCTGGAGATCGGTTTTTGTCTCTCCTTTTTCATATCTCTGGAAATAGACCTTCCCGTCCCGGTAAACTTCCACCTCCAAGAATGCGGAAAGGGCGTTTACCACGGAGACGCCGACGCCGTGAAGACCGCCTGCGACCTGATAAATCTTGTTGTCGAATTTTCCACCCGCATGGAGCTTCGTCATCACGACTTCAAGGGCGGACATGTTTTCCGTTTCATGGATGTCCACCGGGATGCCGCGTCCGTTGTCGGTCACGATGACGCTGTGGTCCACCAGCAATTGCACGTCAATATGATCGCAGTATCCGGCCAGTGCCTCATCAATACTGTTGTCCACGACCTCGTAGACCAGGTGGTGGAGTCCCTCGGAAGCGGTATTCCCAATATACATGGCCGGACGTTTGCGAACAGCCTTGAGTCCTTCCAGAACCTTTATATCGGATGCAAGATAATTATTTTTTTCATTCATTTTAAAGCCTCATTGGCATGATTAAACCCAAAAATCCTTCATCGGCCTCCCCTTCCACAAGGCATGGATTCGATAGATCAATAAACCCAAGTAAAACCACGTCGCTTTCCATGTTCTGCAGTACGTCTATAAAATACCTGGGATTAAAACCGACTTCTATGCGCATACCCGTATATGCCACTTCAATTTTTTCGCGCGCTTCACCGAGTTCGGGGTTGGTGGATACCAGTTCAAGGGCGTTGTCCGCAAGAAAGACTTTTACCGCGCGATACCGCTCGTTGCTCAAAATAAGCATCTTCCGCATGGCATCCAAAAGCAGAATTCTTTCAACAGAAATGATGGATCTTTCTTCCTTCGGGATCACCGCATGATAATCCGGAAACCTGGACTCCAGAAGCCGCATGATCAGCCGGGCGTTTTCTTTTCTGGCCACGCAGTTTTTCTGTTTGAACCCGATTTCAACCGGTCCGCCACCGGAGACCAGTTTATTGAGTTCGGAAAGTCCTTTCTTCGGAATCATGACTCCCTCACCCAGGTTTAATGATGCGATCCCGGGTATAGGCTTGTCGACCATCGACAGGCGGTGCCCGTCGGTGGCCACCATCCGCAGAAAACTCCCTTTTTCCGTGGAGACCTCTTCTGTAAAAACCCCCGACAGTTTAAACCCGGCTTCCTCCGCGGTTACGGAATAGATGGTCTTGGTGATCATTTCACTGAGCGTCGCGCCATCCACCTCCACCATTGAAATATCCTCCGGTTCCACGAACGTCGGATATTCGTCGGCAGGCAGACAGGCCAGTTCAAAATGAGCAACACCGTCCGTAATGAGAACACGATTGTTTTCTTTTTCCTTTATATGAAAGATGTCTTTTCGGCTTTCTTTCAGTATCTCAAAGAGCTTTCGGCCGGATAAGGTAACGCTTCCCTGCTGTTTGACATCTGCCTGAATGCTCTGCTGAAAACCGATTTCCAGATCCGTCGCCGAAAGAGTCAGTAATGTATCCGCCGCACTCAAGAGGACTGTTGAAAGAATCGGCATGTTGCTTCTTTTTTCGATGATGCTCTGGACCCTGGAAACGGATTTGAAAAGCAGATCACGGTCGATTTTTATCTCCATT
>CAZCVB010000191.1:0-4798 GCA_964501805.1 uncultured Desulfobacteraceae bacterium
TGCCGGTTTCGGCCCTTCGGCGTCCATGCCTCCGGACCGAAACAGGCCGTTCCGGCAACATCCCGCTCCCCCACCCTTTGCACCGCATAAAAAATACCTGGACTTCCCTGAAAAAGTTTCCCAGCGGATGGCTGCGACAACTCTTCTCAACGGTCGCCGCGCAAAGGCCGAAGGGGCCGGGGGTTGTTTTTAAACGCTCATGCTGATGGCTTGCGAAGGTCACGGCAGTGGGCGTGGAGAAGGGGCGGCTTCGTGTAAACGAACAGGAACGGTCATTTCCGGCAAGCCCCTTCCACACGCCCACGTTCGATTGTGAAGGATTATGAGCGTTTAAAAACAACCCCCGGCTCCGAAGGCCCATCGGAAATCCCCATCATACCGCGAACCGAATACCCCCTGTATCATGATCCCGGAATCCCGTCCTTCCCCGGGCGGAGGAGCGGCAGCGGATGATACAGCCTGCCGGAGCAACGAACGCTCCCGCAGATCCTTTTTCGCATAGGGCCCGTATCGACGGAATGCCCTCACGGGAAAAGCGCCGTCGTTTGACACTCATCCCCGGGTCCGGATAGAATAAATTTAAATTGAAGGATAAAAAAATCAGCGGGCGGCAGGGAAAGGAGCGGGGCATGGCATATCATTTCAGGAACCTGATATTCGAGGGCGGCGGCGTCAAGGGCATCGCCTATGTAGGCGCAATGCAGGTACTGGAAGAGGAAGGCGTACTCCCGGGCATCCGGCGGGTGGGCGGGACATCGGCCGGGGCCATCAATGCCGCGCTCTTCGCCCTCGGCTTTACCAATGCCCAGCAGAGGAACATCATGAAAAAGCTGGATTTCAATAACTTCATGGACGACAGCTGGGGAGCCCTTCGCGACACGAAACGCCTGATTGAGCGGTTCGGGTGGTACAAGGGAGATTTTTTCCATGAATGGATCTGCGGGCACATCCGGAAAAAGCTGGGGGAGCCCAACGCGACCTTTGAGGACCTCAGGGAGGCCGGGCGGCCCGATCTCTACGTGTACGGCACAAACCTGAGCACGGGATTCGGGGAGGTTTTCTCACGCGAACACACTCCGAAGATGCGCATCGCGGACGGGGTGCGCATCTCCATGTCGATCCCTCTTTTTTTCGCGGCGGTGCGCAATGCGAGGGACGACGTCTACGTGGACGGCGGCGTACTGAACAATTACCCGATCAAGCTGTTTGACCGGGAAAAATACATCGCCCCGGACAACCGGCCAAGGATGGCAATGGAGACCGAACCGACGGCGGAAAGATGATACTTCTCGCAAAAATCCAGATAGTGGCGCAACCACTTTTGCGTTTTCGAGACCTCTTGTTACGGCCCGAAAGGCTGCGCTTATTACCGTGCCGGTCCAAAGCGCAAGGTTCCGGGGCGAAAAGTGATTCAGCACCGGCCTCTCCGGCGGCGGGAAATGGGGCCCGTCTTCGCCAAGGCTTATGCATGGCAAGGAAACTACACCGCAACCGGGTGGAAAAGGGCGCTTCTCCCCTTCGAGCTGTCTTTGGCCGACCTCCCGCCGTGTCATGGGCGCAGGCAGGGGCTCCGGCAGGCAGGTGGAGAACGGTTATGAAAAGGACCGCACCCGGGGAGCCGGATGAAAAAAGGCCCAATCGTAGCGGATTGGGCCTTTTTTCAGGCAAGGATGCGGAATCTTTCCGCAAAGAATCCCGACGGGCGCGCGATTCAGGAAATCTCGACCAGTTCCACGTCAAAAAGCAGGGTCTGACCCGCCAGCGGATGGTTGGCGTCCAGGGTGATGCTGTCGTCATCCAGGGCGGTGATATTGACGTTCAGGATATCCCCCCCCTCCCGCCGGATCTGCAGCTGCTGGCCGACAGAGGGTGTAATGTGGTCGGGGAACTCGTTTTTCAGGACCTTCACCACCAGTTCCTCCCGCCTCTCTCCGTATCCTTCTTCGGGCGAAATGCTGATGCGTTTCGTATCCCCCACTTCCATGTCGATGATCCCGTTTTCAAAGCCGGGAATGACGTTTCCGCTCCCGATGATAAATTCAAGCGGTTCCCGCTCTCTTGAGCTGTCAAAGACATCTCCGTTCTCCAGCTGTCCGGTATAATGGACTTTTACCGTGTCTCCGTCTTTTGCCTTACTCATAAGTCCTCCTGTAAAGATTCGCGGTTAACATCTCGTAATAACTCGGGCCGTCAAGAAGGCGCCACACAGGAGGCGGGAAAGCCGGCACAGGCCGGGCGGCCCTGTCTCCCTGAGCCGGTTCGGCTAACGGAGGTGGAGCCGGCAGACCTTCCGGAAGTGATGCCCGTAAATGGCCAGCGTGACCGTCAGCGGAAGCAGTTCGGGGCGCCGGAGGAGGGTCCAGAGCAGGATCTTCCAGTACTGGAACCGTTCCCTCCCGAAAACGCCCAGGCGGATATTGGATCGGAAAAAGGCCAGGATGCGCTGAAAATCAAGGGGGATCTTTGCCTTGGGATCCTTGTATTCCCGCAGAAAAATCCTGACACGTTCATAATAGTGTTTGGGCGAATAAATCTGGTTCATGACCCGGTGGTACCCCTCGCGAAGTGAATCGAGGTCCATCCGGGGAATGATGTTGGTCGTCCCGTCCGTGTCCCCGGACATGTTTCCGAGCAGACGCCCCTCGTTTTTGAGCCGCTCGTAAAGCCGCGTGCCGGCGGGGGCCTGGAGGATCCCGACCATGGCGGTGACGATCCCGCTCTTCTGGATAAAGTCGATCTGCCGCTGAAAGATGGATGGGGTGTCATTGTCGAAACCGACGATGAAACCGCCCTGGACCTGCAACCCCGTTTTCTGGATGGTCCTGACGCTTTCCGCCAGGTCACGGTTCTTGTTCTGGATTTTGTTGCATTCGGCCAGGCTCCCCTCATCCGGCGTCTCGATTCCGATGAAGACCGCGTCAAAGCCCGCCTCCACCATCATTTCCATCAATGCCCGGTCATCGGCCAGGTTGATGGAGACCTCCGTGTTGAACGGGATCCCTTTCTTGCCCTTCCGCCATCGGATCAGGGCCGGCAGCAGCTGGGTCTTGAGATATTTTTTGTTGCCGATGAAATTATCGTCCACAAAGAATATCTGCCCGCGCCACCCGTTGCGGTAGAGGGCGTCCAGTTCGGCGATAATCTGTCCGGCGTCCTTGATGCGCGGGCGGTGTCCGAACAGGGCCGTGACATTGCAGAATTCGCAATTGAACGGGCAGCCCCGCGAGAACTGGACGCTCATGGCGGCATACTGTTTCATTGGGGCCAGTTCCCACAAGGGGACAGGGGTTTTCTTGATGTCGGCGAACGCGGACGTAGAATAGATCCTCCCCGCGCGTCCCCGTTCAAGATCCGCGAGGAAAGGGGGAAGCGTCAGTTCGGCTTCATTCAGCACAAAATGATCGACATCCGGGAATTCCCGGTGCTCGCTCGTGAACAGCAGGCCGCCGGCGACCACCTTGATACCCGCCCTCTTGCACCGGGCGATAATCTGGTGCGCGTCATTCCTCTGCACGACCATGCCGCTGATAAAGGCGTAATCGGCCCAGGCCAGATCGCTTTCCCTGAGCCTTGTCACATTGAGGTCAATGAGCCGTTTTTCCCAGGTCTTGGGAAGCATGGCCCCCACCGTCAGGAGACCTAAGGGAGGATACGCGCTTTTCTTGTGAATAAATTTCAGCGCGTGTTTAAAGCTCCAGAATGTGTCCGGAAATTTTGGATAGATAAGGAGAACTTTCAATGGGGCGCTTTCTTGTTGCATTTTAAATCCGCCCCGCCGCAACGTCAAAGAAACGGGCGGGGGCAAGCAGGTACACGGCAGAACCCTTCATAACCGGAAAAACCTCAGGGTGGAAACATGGAACAGGAGGAGAACCTGCTTCTTATTTAACCGCACCGGGGCAGGAGAGTCAAGAGAAATCGACGGGAACCCGGCGGCCGGGGAAAAACCGGACGGAACACCTTCCCGTCGGGCCGTTCCCCTGGGTTGTGAATACAATCGCATCCCGGATCCAAAACGCGAACGCCACCGGAACCCGGTGTCACCATATTTTATTTGACTTTCATTTCAGAAATAGATAAGGAATATTTTTAATTGACGTCACGAAGGCGTCTTAGAAACAGCGTAAAAAGATCCATATTGGTTAAAAAATGCCACGAAGGCTGGGGCAATTAACTGCCCGGTATTCGTGGCTTTTTTTGTTTCAGGAGGGTATTTGTGCGGGGATTCTCTTGCCCTGGTCGTATGCTGAAGACGGCGTGTTTGCGCGTCATCTTGTTATTCCCGTTGTTATTCCTCCTGGCGGGGCAGGTGTTCGGTTCGGCATCGGCGTTTGCCGCAGGGCGGACTGTTGAAAAGGATTCGGACAACGATGGGAAAACGGACCGAGTCGCCCATCTGGACGATTTCGGGAATATCATAAAATTAGAAGCGGACACCGACGGCGACGGGCGTATGGATACCTTTCAATATTATGAGAAGGGCGTTGTCGTGCGCCTGGAGCGGGACATCGATGCGGACGGCCGCATGGATGAACGTGAGATCTTGGAAAAAGGCAAGCGAACCATCCACCAAAAATTGAATGCGTCAGGGAAAATTGTCAGCGTTATGAACTTTGACGGCCAAAAACGCCTTTCAAAATGGCAACGCGACACAACAGGAAACGGGCATTTTGATGCGATTTATGAGTATGACCAGGGAAGGCTGCGGCTTATCATGCGTGATACGACTGGAGATGGACAGACTAATGTATGGCAGCGCTTTCGCGACGGGGTCCCATTCAAGCAGGAATCAGACCTC
>CAZCVB010000192.1:0-4796 GCA_964501805.1 uncultured Desulfobacteraceae bacterium
GTAAAAAAAACACATGTTTTCCGAAAAAATACCACACCCCCGCGTGGGAGATCGGGTCGAGGCCGGTTCAGCCCCTCTTTTGGAAGAGAAATCTGCCCGGCCCCGGCGGGGTGTATTGAAAAAGACCGCGCCCTCTGTTATGAATCTCAAAAGCATAATCGACCCCCACGAAACCCTGCTTTATTCACGAGGCCGCCATATGAATCGTTTCCCGGCCATCCGGATCAGGGTCCTTTTCCTGCTGGCCCTGGCCCTGGGCTTTTCAGGATGCTATCCCGTTTTGCGGGAGCCCGCCCGGCGCCCGGCGGACGCTCTCAGGCGCGTCCGTTTCTTCCTGCCGGCGTTCCGGGACGACATGGACCCGGCCTCTCTCGCCGCCGCCATCCGCCGGAACCTGGAATATCTGAAACGCCGGGATGCGGGAACCCCGTTTCGTTACGGCACAGACACCTTCACCTGTCGACAGGTCCGGAAAGGGCAGGAAGAGTTCCTGAAGCTGATAAAGGACCGGCCCGGACCCGATCGATTGAAAAGCGAAATCCGCCGGCGGTTCCGGGTGTACCGGGCGGCCGGGCGGGTGGGGAACAACAAGGTCCTGTTTACCGGATACTACGCGCCCCTGTTCGACGCCAGCCTGTCACCCGATGCGCGGTTCAAATACCCCATCTACCGGAGACCCGGCGACCTGATATCCATCGACCTCTCCCTGTTCAATGGAAAATTCAAGGGAGAACGGATCATGGCGCGGCTGGAGGGGAAAAAGGTCGTCCCCTATTATTCCCGGCATCGCATTGACGTGGAGAAGGCGCTGGCGGGCCGGCATCTTGAGATCGCCTGGCTCAAGGACCCCGTGGACGTGGCCTTTCTTCACATCCAGGGATCCGGCCGCCTCAGGCTCCGGGACGGACGGATCATCTCCGTCGGATTCGACGAAAAAAACGGGCGGCCCTACCGTTCCATCGGACGCTGCCTGATGGAGAAAGGGCTCATAAAAAAGGAAGAGATGTCCATGCAGGCCATCCGGAAAACCCTGGTCCAACATCCGGACCTGGTGGAAGAGGTCCTCAGCTACAACCCGTCCTATGTTTTTTTCCGGAGGCTCCAGGGCCCGCCCCTGGGTAACATGGGCATTCCGCTGACCCCCGGGAGAAGCCTGGCGCTGGATGCCCGGATATTTCCAAGGGGGGCACTGGCGTTCATGGTCTGCCGAAAACCGGTGGTGGACGGCAATGGCAGGATCACGGACTGGAAGCCCTTTTCGCGGTTTGTCCTGAACCAGGACACCGGGGGCGCCATCCGGGGGGCCGGCCGGGCCGATCTCTTCTGGGGCAGCGGCGCATACGCCGAGACCGCGGCGGGACACATGAAACACGAGGGGGTTCTGTATCTCCTGGTCCGGAAGCCGTGACGGATATCACGAACCTCCCAGCTTTGACAGGTCGGCCACCTGCAGGAAAAGGTCGGCCAGGCGCTGCAGCACGCCGACCCGGTTTTCCCTGAGGGCCGCATCCTCCCGGGTCAGGATTTCCACCCCGTCAAAGAATTCATCCACCGGTTTCCTGAGCCGCGCCATCAGGCCCAGGGCCGCCTCGTAATCCCTTTTTTGAATGCAGGCCACCACATCGTCCTTCAGCGCCCCGTAGGCCTCCCACAGGGCGGACTCGCAGGGCTCCCTGAACAGCCCCGGGTCCACAGGATATGAGGATGTCTGTTTTTTGAGGATATTGGTGACCCGTTTGAAGGCAAGGGCCAGTTCGCCGAATCCCTCCGAGCGGGATGCAAAGCTCCTGAGTTGGTCGATCCTGGCGCGCAGGTCGTCGATCCGGTCGAAAGCCACGGATATGACGGCCTCCACCTGATCCGGTTCATACCCCGAACGAAGCATCATTTGCCTGTAACGCTCGCGGAAAAAACCGATCACCCCGGTAAACACGCGGTCGCCATCGAAATCGAGTTCTCCGGAAAGAATGGAGACGGCCTTCTGAACAAACGCCTCCAGGGACAGCCCCCATTTCCGGTCTTCCATGATCCGGATGACGGCGAGGGCATGCCGCCTGAGGGCGAATGGATCCGCGCTTCCGGTGGGCTCCAGTCCCACGGCGAAACACCCCACGATGGTATCCATGCGGTCCGCCATCCCCACCACGGCCCCCACCGCCGATGCGGGGAGTTCACCGCCGGCCCGGGTGGGGAGGTAGTGCGCCTCAATGGCCTCGCAGATCTCCTCCGGGTACCCCTCCGCCCGGGCATATACCCGTCCCATGGTCCCCTGAAGCCCCGGAAATTCCCCCACCATCTGGGTGACCAGATCACACTTGCACAGCATGGCGGCGGTCTTTACGTCTTCCCTGGATTCCGGCAGCACTTCCCCGGCCAGGTATTGGGCAAGCCCGGCGAACCGGAGGACCTTGGCATGGGACGTGCCCAGTTCAGCCTGGTAGATGACGCCTTTCAGGTCTTCAAGCCGCTCCGACAGGGGCCGTTTCAGGTCTTCCCTGAAAAAGAAATCCGCGTCGGAGAGGCGTGCCCTGAGGACCCGCTCGTGACCTTTTCGGACCACGGATTCGTCCCTCGCAACGGTGTTGTTCACGGCCACGAAATTGGGCATGAGGCGCCCCTGGTCGTCATATACCGCAAAATATTTCTGGTGTTCCCGCATGGCGGTGATCAGGACGGGTGCCGGGAGTTCCAGGAACGCCGCATCAAAGCCGCCGCACACCGCGGACGGATATTCCACGAGGTTGGCGACGATTCCCACCAGGGCCGGGTCCCGGGCCGGAGTGCCGCCCACGGCCGCCGCCGCTTCCCGGACCAGGCGCTCCACCTCGCGCTCCCGTTCGGCCGGATCGATCATCACGCGGGCGTCCGCCATCTGCCGGAGGTAGTCCGCCACATCCGCGATCTCCCGGGGCTCCGGCGACATGAAGCGGTGCCCCCGGGTCACGTTCCCGCTCGTCACACCCGCCAGATCAAAGGGGATCACCTCCCCGTTAAAAAGGGCGACCACCCAGTGGATGGGCCGGACAAATGGGAATCCGACATCCCCCCACCGCATGGATTTGGGCCACGACAGGGCGCCGATCACTTTCGGCAATGCCTCCGCCAGGATCTCGGCGGTGGGTTTTCCGGGAATCCGGCGTTTCACATACAGGTATTCCCCCTTCGGCGTGTTTACGCATTGAAGGTCTTCGACGGAGACGCCCTGTTTACGGGCGAATCCCATGGCCGCCTTCGTGGGCCGGCCCTCGGCGTCATAGGCCACATTCCTGGGGGGGCCCGTCAATTCCTGAACCAGGTCCTCCTGGCGTTCGGCAATGGCCTTTCCGATCAGAACCAGGCGCCGGGGGGTCCCGTAGGTAAAAAGCCCGCCTGCCATCTCGATCCGGTTCTCTTCCAGGGATGCGTAGGCCAGCCGCCGCAACTCCCTCAGGCCGTTTTCAAGATAACCGGCGGGGATCTCTTCCGTACCGATTTCCAGAAGCAGTTCCGCAACCATGATCACATCTTCTCCCGTTTGCCTCCCGAATGGAACGCGCCAGCTCTTTTAAACGGGAATCACGCCCCATTCAGGTCCTTGTCTTCTCGGGGTTCATTGCTCAGGAACGGCCCAGCAGGGGATATCCCAACTCCTCGCGCTGGGCCACGTAATTTTTAGAGGCCAGGCGCGCCAGATTCCGGATCCGGTCAATATAGTGGGTGCGCTGGGTGACGCTGATGGCTCCCCTGGCATCCAGTATGTTGAAGGTATGGGAGCATTTCAGGCAGTAATCATAGGCCGGCAGGACCAGCCCCTCATCACTCAGCCGGATGGATTCTTTTTCATACATATCGAACAGATTCAAGAGCATCTCCACATCCGCCTGTTCAAAATGATAGACGGAAAGTTCCCACTCGCCTTTTTTGTGCACATCTCCATACCGGATCCGATCGTTCCACATGAGATCGTACACATTTTCCTTTTCCTGGAGATACATGGAGATCCGTTCAAGGCCGTAGGTGATCTCCACGGAAACCGGGTCCAGACGGATGCTACCGGCCTGCTGGAAATAGGTGAACTGGGTAATTTCCATTCCGTCCAGCCACACCTCCCATCCGAGACCGGAGGCCCCCAGCGTGGGAGATTCCCAGTCGTCCTCCACGAAGCGGATGTCGTGGTCCAGGGGATCCAGGCCAAGGGATTTCAGGCTTCCCAGATAGATCTCCTGTATATCGAGGGGAGAGGGCTTCACGATCACCTGATACTGGTAATAATGTCCCAGGCGGTTGGGGTTTTCGCCGTACCGGCCGTCGGTGGGCCGCCTGGAAGGCTCCACGTAGGCCACGGACCACGGCTCCGGTCCCAGGACCCTCAAGAGGGTCGCCGGGTTGAAGGTCCCCGCGCCCACTTCCAGGTCGTACGGCTGCTGGATCACGCAACCGTAACCGGCCCAGTATTTCTCAAGACCCATGATCAATTCCTGGAAATTCATTGGTTCTCCCTTTCGGCGTCGTTGATGCCGCACCGGACATATACCGTGCGAAATCGAGGGGTGGAAAATACCACCGGGACGAGAGGGTGTCAAGGCGGCCCGCGACGGGCCGGTTCTTCCTTGACTTGAACCCCGCATATCGGTAAGATGAGCGAAACTTTGCAATATCTCTTAGAACCGCATTCATCCGGGGGCAAAGGAGCCCGGCGACAGGCCGCCGGCACCCTTGAGGATGAATTGCCAGCGCTTCTTTACAACCAAAATCCCGCATAAAACCAATCGCTTACAGGACGAAAACCGCCGTTTCCCGCGGAACCGACCGGGGCG
>CAZCVB010000193.1:0-4759 GCA_964501805.1 uncultured Desulfobacteraceae bacterium
AATGGTTCGGTGAATCATAAAAAAATGTGTGAATTTCAGTAAGGCCGGGTAACGCCTGAATGGGGACAGCTAAAGCCGGCGCGCTGGTCATCAGTATCGCAAAGGATACAGCGGCAATCAGCTTTTTCATCCGTTCCTCATGCCATGAATAACCATGGCTTTAGGCCGGTATATCATCGATTCGGGGGCTGAAAAAAATACAAAACAAAAAAAATGGTAGCAAAATGGTAGCAAAAACAAAAACTGAAAATTCGTGAATCGTGTAACTATTTGAAATAACTGGTAGGCACGATGGGATTTGAACCCATGACCCCTACCGTGTCAGGGTAGTGCTCTCCCCCTGAGCTACGTGCCTTTGTGGAAATTCCCTGAACCTCTGTCCGGAAAGTACCCGGCTTCGACATTATCGTACCGGCAACGGTTTTATCTATCAATCCGGTGGATAATTGTCAAGCCGTATCCTTTCCTTAAAATCACGCATCCGGATCTTTTTTTCGGCCGCCCGGCGCATCTTCCCCCATTATCCCGAACCAGTACCTCATGTAGTGCAATCCCGAGGCGATGGTCAGCGCGCCCGTAACAGGGCAGGCATAGGTCATCACCCCGGCGGAAAAGGGGATATACTGACGTGAAAGCGCCGTGAAAACGGTCGCGATCTGGGCACAGGTGGTCGCCTTGCTGAGCACGGACGGCCTGATGGTGAATTCGGTTTCGCTCAGGAAAAGAATCAGGACGCCCAGGAGAATCAGGATATCCCGGCTGATAACGACCACGCTCAGCCAGGCCGGCATCCCGTGCCGGGCCGACAGCACCACAAACGCCGTAACCAGGAGGATCTTGTCGGCCAGCGGATCGAGGTAGCTTCCCAGCCTGCTTTTCTGGTCAAACAGCCTGGCGATGAACCCGTCGGCCGCGTCGCTCAGGCCCGCCACCACGAACACCACCAGCGCGGCGGATCGCCTGTCGTTGATCAGGTAAATGGCGAAGATGGGCACCAGGATAATCCGGATGCTGGTGATCAGGTTGGGAACGGTCACGAGATCTTTCCTTGCACGGGATCCGGGCTCTCCCCCCGGCCCGGGCCGGACGCGTTTACCTTTTGCTTCAGTTTCGCGGACGCCTTGAAGGTGACCGTCCTTCGGGAACGGAGGATGATCATTTCACCCGTCCGGGGGTTGCGCCCTTTCCTGGCCCATTTGAAGCGGGTCTGGAATTTCCCGAATCCCGATACGCGCACGTCCTCCCCCCTTACCAGGGCCTCCTTTACGATCTCAAACAGGGAGTTTACGATATGGGCCGCCTGCTCCCGGCTCAGGAAGACACAGTCCATCTCCGGGAAGAGGAACCGCTGGCGGCTCTTGCGCCGGTTTCTGAGGCGAACTTCCTCTCTCACGCGCCTCACGATATCCGCTTTGGTCAAGGTCATCTGCCGTCCGGGGAAAGGGCCCAGCGCCTGACGTCCGCGCCGGGAATCCGTGTTCCTGAAGATCCTGTTGGCAAAAGATGGCATATCTGGTAGGCTTTGTCAAACATTCGGAATATCAACATGTTGAGTGGCATCCCATGAGACCGTCCTTCCAGCCGCGTCTGATAAACGACCCGTTTTCCGACCCGGGTCTCTTCATCCCCTTCCGCTTCGAGAAAAGGGCGCTGGCGTTCGACATGGGGGACATGGGACGCCTCTCGGCGAGAGACCTTCTCAAGATAAGCCATGTATTCGTTACCCACGCCCACATGGACCATTTTATCGGGTTCGATTCGCTGCTCAGGATCTGCCTGGGAAGGGAAAAACGCCTCCATCTCTACGGGCCGCCGGGTTTTTCCCGGCACGTGAAAGGAAAGCTGGCGGGGTACACATGGAACCTGGTCGATGAATTCACCAACCAATTCATCATCGAGGTGACCGAGGTTCATCCCGAAAGGATGCTGACCGCCCGCTTCGCCTGCAGGGACGCGTTCCGGCCCGAAGGCCCTCCCCTCTCGTCGCCCTTTTCCCAGACCCTTTTAAGGGAGCCGGCCTTCTCGGTGAACGGCGTCCTCCTGGACCACCGGACCCCGTGCCTGGGGCTCGCCCTCGTGGAAAACCGCTCGGTGAACATCATCCGGCAGGGCCTGGACGAACTGGGGCTCCCGGTGGGGCCCTGGCTCAACCGGTTCAAATCCGCCGTGCGCCGGGAGAAAAACCCCGGGGAGGAATTCACGGTTACCTGGAAAGAAAACGGAAGGACCCGGGAGAGACGGTTTCCACTGGGGGAACTGGTTGGAAAGATCGCCAGGATAACCCCGGGAAAAAAGATAGCTTACATCACCGACGTGGTGGGAAGTCCGGAAAACAGGAGGAAGATCGTTGACCTGGTTCGAGACGCGGACATCCTGTTCGTGGAAGCGGCGTTCCTGGACAAGGACCGGGAGATCGCCCGGAGAAAATACCACCTGACGGCCGGGGAGGCGGGAGAGCTGGCGGCCTTGGCGGGCGCCGGGCGGTTTGAACTGTTTCACTTTTCACCCCGGTATCATCACCGCGCCCGGGATTTCGAACGGGAGGCCCTGGCGGCCTACGAAAAAAAGAAAGCGGAAATGGAGCGCATCGCCCCTTTAGACCGCCCCGATCAGCCTTGAAATGACGATCCGCTGCACCTCGGAGGTGCCTTCCCCGATATCCAGGAGTTTCTGGTCCCGGTAGAAGCGTTCGATATCATATTCCTTCATCAGTCCGTATCCGCCGTGGAGCTGAACCGCGTGATTCGCGCACCGGTACATGACCTCCGAGCAGTAAAGCTTGGCCATGGCCGCCTGCTTGGAAAAGGGTTTATCGTTGTCTCTCAACCAGCACGCCTTGTAGAGGAGAAGGCGCGCGCACTCGATCTCGAGGGCCATGTCCGCCAGTTTGAAGGCATTCACCTGGAAACTGGAGATGGGCTTTCCGAACTGTTCTCTCTCGCGGCTGTACCTGAGGGCCAGGTCGAAACATCCCTGAGCCCCTCCCAGGCCCATGGCCCCGATGGAGAGTCTCCCCCCGTCAAGGGTCTGGAGCATCTGGTGAAACCCGTTCCCCCTTTCGCCCAGGAGGTTCTCCGCGGGTACCCGGCAGTCCTCAAAGTAGAGCTCGCTGGTATTGGAGGCCCGCCACATCATTTTGCCGTGCATCTCCCTCGCCTCGAAACCGGGAGAACCCTGTTCCACCAGGATGCAGGAGAGTTCCGGCCGGCCGTCCTCCCGGGTGCCCGACCGGGAAAGGGCCGTCACGCCGGCGGTGATGCGCGTGGAGGCGTTCGTGATAAAAATCTTGCTCCCATTGATGACCCACTCGTCTCCCTCCAGGACGGCCGTGGTCTTTGAATTTCCCGCGTCCGAACCCGCGTTTGGCTCGGTCAGGCCGAATCCCCAGAGGGCCTCGCCGGAGCAGAGTTTCGGGAGGTATTTCTGTTTCTGCTCCTCGCTTCCGAAATAATAGATCGGACCGATCCCCAGGGAATTGCCCGCCGCAACGGTGGCCGCGTGAGAGCCGTCCACCCGGGCGATCTCTTCCGTGGCGATGATGTAGGAGACGTAATCCATCCCCTGTCCCCCGTATTTCTCGGAGACGAACATCCCGAAGAGGCCCAGATCCGCCATTTTCCGCATGGTCTCGTAGGAAAATTCCTCTTTCTCATCCAGCTCCCTGGCAACCGGCCGGATCTCTTTTTCAGCAAAGTCACGCACCGAGTTCCGAAGAATCTCCTGTTCCATCGAAAGGCTAAAGTCCATGGGCAGCTCCTTTCACGAAAAATGAACGCCCCCGGCGGGGCAACGGGATATCGGCAAGTATATTATAAGACCGCAAGCGGCGGGAAATTAAGCCCTTGTCCGCCTCCGCCGGACTAAGCGGAGGCATCATTACGGGCCTGGCCGGGAAAGCGGTTTCAGCTGAAAATCATTATGCAAAGGACATCCGGACCTGACGGGATTTTATACGGTCCCTCCCCCTGATTGTCAACACGGAAAACCGGCAGGGACCGGGGGCCTCATCTTCCCCCCGGTGCCGGTGTCAGGTGATGATGAGCTTCATCCGGCCCACCTCCACTTCCAGGTTCAGGACGGCGCAGCGTCTCCGGATCTCCCGCTGCCGTTCGGCGCCCCGATTCCGGAATGAGACGATGACTTTCTCAACATGGTGTTTCCGGATGATCTCATCCAGATCGGAAATTCCCCCCAGGACCGGATATCCCTGGATCTTCCTCCCGTGAATCCTGGGATTGTCATCCATGAACCCGATCAGTGTCAGCCCCAGGTCCCGGTTGGTCTCGATCTCCCTGACGGCCATCTGCCCGCCCACGCCGGCACCGTAGATGAGCGTCGGTTTTCCGCGCCGCCCGCCCCTTCGAACGCCCTCGTCCAGCAGCCGGAAGGAGAGGCGGGACAGGGAGATCAAAATCAGCATCAGGCCCCAGTGGATGACGAAAACGGCCCGTGAGAAACTCAGGAACCGGTAAATGAACACCAGGATCAACATGGCCATCACGGTCCCCAGGGTGATGGCCTTGGCGTAACCGGCCAGGTCCCGGACACCGATGGTTTCCCACACCCCCCGGTACACGCCGAGGATATAGAACCACAGGATCTGGCAGGAGATGACGATGGGAAGGGATTTCAGAAAAAAATCGAGGTTCGATCCCGGCGCCCCCTCGAAACGCAGGAGATAGGCGGTGTAATAGGCAACGGCGATCAGCACCAGGTCGAGGATGACCTCGAACAGCCTCCTCCGGTAGGTCACCTCCAC
>CAZCVB010000194.1:0-4754 GCA_964501805.1 uncultured Desulfobacteraceae bacterium
ACACCTGCGGCGGATGACGCGCCTCCATGAGACCGGGGCCGTGTCCGAAAACGTCTTTCCTTGCCAACCTGACCGGGGAAAAGATGACCGCGGTCAAGGCCAACCGGATCGCCGGCGACTTTTTCCGCCGCATCCGGAAGGATTATCCGGGGGCGAGGCTGGTCTCCGGGGGGCTCCAGGACGAGACCAACGAATCCCTCAGGGACCTGGGGAAGGCCGCGGGGATGGCGATTTTTCTCATCTTCTTCATCCTCTGCCTCCAGTTCAATTCCTTTACCCAGCCCTTTATCATCATGGTGACCATCCCTTTCGCCACGCTGGGTGTCCTCGTGGGGCTCTTGGTGACCGGCAACCCCCTGACCTTTGTCACCCTGATCGGTCTCCTGACACTGGCGGGGATCGTGGTCAATGATTCGCTGGTCCTCATCGATTTTATCAACCGTTACCGGAGAGACCACCCGGGACGGCTCTACCTGGCGATCGTGCAGGCCTGCCGTGTCCGGATGCGCCCCATCATCCTGACGTCGCTCACCACCATCTTCGGCCTGGCTCCCATGGCGTTCGGGCTCGGGGGAAAATCGATCTTCTGGGCCCCCCTGGCCACGGCCATCATGTGGGGACTGGCGTTTTCAACCCTGCTGATTCTCTCCATGGTCCCGGCCTACTACGCGATCCTGAAGGACATCGATGATCTCCTGCACCGCAGGAAGCGCCCCGGGGCCGAGACATGGGCGGAAATCGATGCGGCCTTCAGCGATTTGATGACGGAAACCCGCGGGAAGGGATGAGCCTTTCACGAACCGGCGCGGCGGCCGCGTCCGCCGGGCGTCCGGAAGTTTCACCGTGGAGAACCGGTGATCTCAAACGAGGAGGAAATTATGAGCACACGGATTAAAACCGATCAATGGGTGTGGGTGGTGATACAGGACCCGGGCGCCGACGAGCAGTTCCTGGGCCAGCATGATCCGGAAAGGAACGTCTCCTTTATTCCCCTGTTCCTGGACAAGGAGGCGGCGGAGCAGGGACTCGGGGTGTTGTCGCGGGACCGGAGCCGCAAATACGAAGTCCAGGCCATCCGGTTCGACGATCTTTCCGAACGGGCCGCGGAGAACGGCTTCCTGCTTTTCGTGCTGAACGGAAAAGGGGATGTGCTGGAAAAGATCGGGGTGTAATCTCCCTGTTTTATCCTTTCATCCGGAAAAACTGTTTTACGGCGCTCCAGCCCATTTTCCGGCGGATGATGCCGAGCTGGTCCATCAATGGGAGTTCCTTGGGACAGACATCCTCGCAGGCCAGAAGTCCCATGCAGCCGAAGATGCCCTCGTCGGTCCCGATGACCTCGAAGTAGTCCCGGTCCTTCCGTTTGTCCCTCGGGTCCAGCATGAATCGCGCGATCCGGTTCACGGCAACGGCGCCCAGGAAGTCTTCCCGCATGTTGGCCGTTCCGCATGCGGCCACGCAGCACCCGCACTCCACGCACCGTTCCAGCTCATAGATCTCCTCGGCCAGGGCGTTGTCCATCCGTTCTTCTTCGGCCCCGGGATCGAAGGTGTCGCCGGTGTGGATCCAGGATCCGATTTTTTCGTTCATGGCCCTGAACCAGGTCCCGGTATCCACGGACAGGTCCCCGATCAGTTTAAAGGTGGGCAGGGGCATCAGGGTGATCTCGCCGGGGAGATCGCGGGTCAGGGTCTTGCATGCCAGGCCGGGCCTGCCGTTGATGACCATGGCGCACGAGCCGCAGATTCCCGCCCGGCAGCAGAAATCAAACTGGAGCGAGGGATCCTGTTCTTCCCGGATACGGGTGAGGGCGATGAACAGGGTCATGCTTTCGGTCTCTTCAAGGATGAAGGTGTCGGTATGCGGTCTGGCGTCGGAATCCTCCGGGTTGTACCGGAAGATGTTGAATTTGAGTCTTCTGCCCATCCTATTCTCCTGTGGTGGTTCCGTCTTGCATGATGATCTTGGTGGCGCCGTATCCGCGGTCGCCCGGGGGAAGTTCCATGGTCCGGGAGAAGGGTTCGTAATCGAGGACCGGGAGCGTCTCCCCCTCCTTCCAGGTGGCCAGGGTTCGTTTCAGCCAGTCCCGGTCGTTCCTGGCGACAAAATCCTCCCGCGCGTGACACCCGCGGCTCTCGGTGCGCTGGAGCGCGGCGTATGCAACGCAAAGGGCCAGCCGTACCATGCCCCGGATCTTGATGGCCAGGGCCAGTTCCGGGTTGGCGCCGATGCCGTTGGAGCGCAGCCCCACCTTCCGGGCCCGTTCGTGGATTTCCTGCAGGTGGTCCACCGCCTTCTGGAGGTCGGTGCCGTTCCTGAAAATACCGACCCGCTCCATGAGTTCGTCCTGCATGGCGTTGCGGACACGGTACACGTCTTCGTTCCCGTCCTTCCCGGAAATCAGGCGGTCGATCCGTTCCCGGGCCCTGGCGCAGAAGTCCTTTACCAGCCCGGTGGGGTACTGGACTTCATATCCCTTCAGAAATTCGACGATCTTCTCTCCCACGATCTTGCCGGCCACCACGGTTTCCGCCAGGGAGTTTCCCCCGAGACGGTTGAACCCGTGAAGATCCCAGCAGGCCGCCTCCCCGGCTGAGAAGAGGCCCTTGAGGCCGTAGGCCGCGCCATCCTTGTCGGTCCTCACGCCCGCCATGGTATAGTGCTGGGTGGGCCGGACCGGTATCAACTGCGTGACGGGATCGATTCCCAGGAAATTATGACAGATTTCGTCCACTTCCCTCAGCTTGGTTTTGATATGGCCGGCCCCCAGGTGTCGGATATCCAGCCAGAGGTGGTCCCCGTAAGGACTCTTGACCCCGAGCCCTTTGCGGATGTGATGGGTCATCCACCGGGACACCACGTCCCGTGAAGCCAGCTCCGCCTTTTCCGGTTCATACTCCGGCATGAACCGGTCTTCATTCACGTCCAGGAGGGTCCCGCCGTCGCCCCGGCAGCCCTCCGTGACCAGGATATGGGTGGGGACGATGCCCGTGGGATGGAACTGGATGGCCTCCGGGTTTCCGATGGGCGTCACGCCGGTATCCAGGGCCAGGATGGCACCGCCCCCCTCGTTGATCACCGCATTGGTGGTCTCCCGGTAGATGCGGCCGTAACCGCCCGTGGCGATGAGGGTGGCCTTTGCCAGGTAAACGCGAAGCCGCCCGGTTTTCAGGCATCTGGCCACCGCGCCTATGCAGGTGGCGCCGTCGTGGATCAGCGAGATGGCCTCCACCCGGTCATGGACGGTGACCCCCAGTTCCACCACCTTGTTGTCCATGGTATACAGGAGCGTGTGACCGGTACCGTCGGAGGTGTAGCAGGTCCGCCACTTGGCGGTGCCGCCGAAGGAGCGGGCCGTGATCAGGCCTTCCTTCTCCTTTGGTTCCACCTTCTCGTACTGTTTCCCCCCCTTGAAATAGGTGGACTTTCCCGGAACCACGCGGTTCCACGGGATACCCCAGAAGGCCATCTCGCGCACGGCGAGAGGAGCGGTTTCAGCGAAAAGCCGGGCCACCTCCTGGTCGCAGCCCCAGTCCGATCCTTTCACCGTATCCTCGAAATGCACGTCCGGGTTGTCCCCTTCGCCCATGATGCAGTTCCCCAGGGAGGCCTGCATGCCGCCCTGGGCCGCGGACGAGTGGGATCGTCTGGGAGGGACGATGCTGAGGCAGATGGTCTGAAAGCCCGCGGCGCCCGCCTCGATGGCGACGCGTTCCCCGGCCAGTCCGGCGCCGATGCACAACAGGTCCGTTAGTATGGTTTCCAATGCCATGACTCCTTGACTTATAGCTTATAGATTGACGGGCGTTTTGCCGGTTGATGCCGCCTGCCTTATACGGGTAAGGTGAGGAACCGAATAATGGTGACCAGGCCGATGAAAATGAAAATGCCGGTCAGGATGTATTCGACTTTTTTGCACCCCTTTCGCCGGTCCCTCCCCACAAAACCCCACTTGACCGCGATGCGGTAGAACCCGATCCCCACGTGGAACTCCACCATGGGCAGGAGAATAAGGTAGAATCCCAGCCAGAACCCGCCCTGTATCCGGGCGGCGCTCTTGGCCGCGGTGATGGGAAGATCGGTCAGGACCGTCCACATGTGGATGGATCCCATGATCAGGATTACCATGGCGGTGAATGCCTGCACCAGCCAGAGCCAGGTGTCCAGGTGGTGCATCATCCGGGCGTGCTTCCATATGACGGACTGTTGCTCCACCCGAAACGGGACCTTTCGGGCGGCCAGGACAAAGTGGAGGAGGAAGGTTGCGCCGATCAGCGGCCCTCCTACCTGGGCCATGTAGGTAGTCTCAAAGAACCGGGCGATGGTGTTCATGGCGCCGGCGCCGAAATTGACGCTGGCCACCAGCACCATGTGGCTCCACATGAACAGGACCAGCCCGGCGCCCGTGAGCATCTGAATCCAGTCAAGATAGGCGGATGTCCTGCCGGGTGTGCGGACATAAATAGCCGTATCGATTGCCATGGTTATTCCCCTCCGGTTCTATGCGAGTTCATGTTTTTCAGGTGTGGCGGCTGCACGATGAAAGTTCAGGAAAAGGTTGTCAAGGTTCACCGCGACGACGGGCACGGGTTCGAACGGGTAGAAGAACGGTTCAAGGGACTCTCTGCACAACGCGGCCTGAATTCATCCCGTCGTGTGGAATCAAAAAAACAGGGCCTGATTCGAAGGTCCTGGATGTGCCGGGTTAACCCGGATTAATCTAATTTTGGACTGGATATTACTGCCCGTCCGGA
>CAZCVB010000195.1:0-4746 GCA_964501805.1 uncultured Desulfobacteraceae bacterium
CCCCTCGCTGGACCTGGTGGTGGGACGGAGCCCCCTTCATGTGACGGCGGATCTCACCGGCTGGCACGGCCTGAAGGGAACCGTCGCCGTGACCTCGGATTTCCTGGATATCTCGGATTTTGTCCCGGCCGGATCCGGAAAAAAGTCGCCGTCCGGTGCCGGTATGCGGGGGAAAGGCCTCCTCTCCGGTCTCGACCTGAAGATGCGGGTGAAGGCCCGGAAAGGACAGTGGCGGAAACTGGCCTATCGCAGGCTGTCCGCCTCGTGCCGTTTTTCCGGGGGCCGGTTTCGAGTGGAACATGTCTCTGCGCGCACGACCCACGGCCGGATCCGGATGAACGCCCATGATCGGGGTGCCGGTCCTCAACGCGACGTGGGCCTTTACGTGAACCTGACGGACCAGCCCATGAAGGAACTCCTGGTGAGCCTGGGGATTTCGAAGCCGTTTGTGGAGGGCCGGCTCACGATGGAGGGATTTTTCTCCTTTGAGCAGGGGGGGGAGCCGGGCCCCCTTTCCACCCTGAGCGGCAGCGCCAATATTTTTCTTAAAAAGGGGAAATTAAGGGAAAATCGCGTCATCTTCAAGATCCTCGATTTTCTGAGCCTCCAGAAGATATTTAAGCGCAAACCGCCGGACCTTTCAAAGGAGGGCCTCTATTTTGAAAGCATCAAGGGACATGTGGGCATCCGGGAGGGCATCGTACGCACGGACAGCATGGTCATGAAGAGCCCGGTCTTCAACGCCGGCAGCCGGGGAGTGGTGGACCTGGGGAAAAAACGGATCAACCTGGAGGTGGGGGCTCAGCCCCTGGGGACCATCGACTGGATGGTCAGCAGGATTCCCATCGTGGGCTATATTCTCACGGGGAAGGAGAAATCGCTGCTGATCTATTATTTCAGGATATCCGGCCCCCTGTCCGGCCCGGACGTCCGGTATGTCCCGCTCAAGCACGTGGGACGCAACGTGGCCGGTCTTTTCAAGCGGGCGTTCCTGACGCCGGGCCGCCTGTTCAAGAAAATCCCCAATCCGTTCCGGGAGCCCGAAAAGAACGGCGCGCCCTGAGACCGCCCGGCGGGCCTTTTGCATGAGGGATTATCCCCCGCCGCGGGCGCCGTTCTCCGGATCCGGTTCGTCCGCAACGGTTTCCATGAATTCCCGTAAAGCGGGCTTTACATAGATCTCCCCCAGATCGAACCGGCGCAGGGCGGCGGCGATGGTCCTCACCTTGATGTCCGGGGCCGCGGCCCGGTTGACGATGATGACCCGCCGCCCCCTGATCCGGCACAGGCCGCCGCCGGAGAACGCGGCCTCGCCTTCCAGGGACTCGTAACGGATTTCCACGTCCAGGCGCTGCGCCAGTTCTTCCAGGAGATTCAGGATTGTCCGGTTATCCAAACCGGCACCTCCCTTCGGGGTTTGACAAAGTTCCGTTTTTCCGCCTCATGCCCTTCTGAGGGGAGAGAACAGGGACAGGAGAAAGCCGCCGAGGCCCAGGGCCCCGCACGCCCAGAAAAGCATGTCCAGGCTCGTTTCATGGGCGAACCAGCCCGAGATCACCGCCCCCGTGATAAAGCCCGCATCGTACAGCCCGGTAAAAAGGGACATGACCGCCGGTTTTTCCTCTCCGCTGCCGTGATCCGCCGCCAGGGTGTTGTGGGTCAGGAAGAGGAGTCCTCCCCCCGCGCCGAAGAGGACCGCCGGAACGGCGAAAAACGCCGAAGGAAGGACCTGCGGGACAAGGAAAAGCCCCAGGCAGAAAACGGGGTACGATATCCTCAGGTAGAAGACCTTGCCGCGCCGGTCGACGAACCGGCCCATGACCAGGAGGACGGTCACCGCCGTGGCCGAGGAGAGGAAGAAGAAAGGGCCGCTCAGCGTGCCTTTTTCGGCGGCGATCACGGCCAGGAAATTGGGGACCGCGGCCTGGCAGTGCGAAAGGATCAGTGTGGAGAGGAGGAGGAAGAAAAACGGCCGGTCCCTCAGGAGCTTCAGGTAGCCCGCCGCCGGTTTTCCGGACGCGGGACCGGGGGCGTTTCCGATCGGGCCGGAGGCGGCACCCGATGCGATCCAGGCCAGGACCAGGGCCGCGGCCGCGCCCGAGTAGAGGACATGGAAGCCCCATCTCCGGACCAGGAACTCCCCAAAGGGGGGGGCCAGGGCCATGGATGCCATGATGGCCGCGCCCACGATGCCGAAGGTCTCTCCGCTCTTTTCCCGGGGATAGGCCCGGGCCGCGAGGGAAAAAGATCCGGAGATGAACGCGGAAAATCCGATGCCGTGGACCACCCGGACCACCAGCATGGCGGGTCCGATGGCGGTGATCGCATGATACGCCAGTGTCGCCGCCAGGCCGACGGCCAGGCCCAGGGACATGACCCGCGATTCCCCCTTCAGCGAAACCAGCCTGCCGAACAGGGGCCTGGAGACCACCGCCGCGACCGAAAAGACGCCCATCACCAGGCCGATCACATGGTAGGCCCCTCCCATGGATTCCAGGGCGAGAGGATAGAGATAGAGGAAAGAGATGTTGGTGAATACCAGGAAAAAAGAGACGATGAGGAAAACAAAGGGCCGCCGTGCCGGGATGGGAAGGTCTGTTTTCATATATTTCCGGTGTTCGCTTCTTTCAATCCTGGAAAGGGCGCCGGCGTCCGGGTTTATACCCGCTTCCCGCAGTAGGGACAGAACCGGTGGTCCGGTTCCAGGGCGCCGCCGCAGGACGGGCACCGCCGTGGGCCTTCGTGCGCCAGGGCCTGCGTGGCGCCGCCCGGTTCTGCGGCCGTTGCGCCGCAACTCCGGCATTCCAGGAAAGGTTCTCCCTTCCGGATCCGGATGAGGGGGATAAAGAAGACCGAGACATAATGGTCCACCCGTTTCACCTGGGCCTGTACCCGCCCGCAGGCGGGACACATCCTCGGCTGCCGGTCCACAATGACGGTTCTCGGCTGGATTCCCCCGATAAAGAAAAACATGGGTCTCGTGTGTCCGGATGACGGTTTTCAATCCATTACGGGATGCAAAGCCAGGAAGTCCGTACTGCGGGACTTCCGGTGGATTCGTTTGTCCCTTCCGCCGCCTACAGATCTCGTCTTGTACCACGGTATTATTACTTTAAACGGTGGATTGGATCTTATCAAGGATCGTGTTAATATTTCAATACATTCGGTGCCGGTCTCTGCCTCGTTGATTCATGCCCCGGATACCGCTATGCCGGCGGGGTGTGGAGTGAAGTCTCTTTTTCCCTCTAAAAACCCGGAGGAAGGAGCGGAACATGAGCGGTCGCGGCCGATTCGGGAAATACGGTGAGCACAAGCGGATTGGACGTCTCCGGCAGGCGGGGGCCGGCCGGGCGCCCGGCGCCGTTTTCCCCGGGCGATTAGAAGATCGCCGCGGACGCGCCTCCGGCCCGGCGGCGCGGATCACGCTCCGGCCGGCCGCGGCGCTGGATGCGGATTTCATCCGGGAACTCAGTGAAACGGCCTTTTCCCGGTACGGCCCCTATCACAGGATTATTCCCGGGTGGTGCAATTCCGAAAGAACCGCCACTGTTGTCGCCGTTGCCGGGAAAAAGGCCGTGGGCTTTGCCATGGTTTCCCTCCCTGTTCACCTGTGGCCGTTTCCCAGGACGTGCGAACTCCTGGCCATCGCGGTGGCGCCTGCGAACCGGAGACGCGGCACGGCCGGTCTCCTGCTGGAGGAGATCGTGCACATGGCCGAAGCGTCCGGGGCCCGGGCCCTGGTGCTCCATACGGCCGTTGGAAACAGGGCCGCCCGGAAACTCTTTGCAAAACACGGGTTTCGGCCGCTGGAGGTCAAGAAAAGATTTTATCCCCGGGGACAGGATGCCCTCCTCATGTGCCGGGTACCGGGTTAGTGGAGTTTCCCCCCTTTATCTTCGGCTGTCAGCGATGCGGGAGTCCCCTTGAACCGGGACGCCGATTGGGCTATGGTGGGACGAAATTTCGAGAAGGGAGAGAAGACACCATGAAACAGGTGGTACCGGGCGTGGTTTTTATCGAGGGCCGGGATGAGTTTATCCCGGATGCCCACATGTACGTGATCGGGGAGCCGGAGAGCGGGGACCTGAGCATCATCGACGCGGGGCTGATGGGTAAAGAGAAATACAAGGTCGATTCCATCCGGGAGTCCGGGATCGACCTTTCTCACATCAAACGGGTGATCATGACCCATACGCACCTGGATCATATCGGGTGCCTGCCGGAGATCCTCAAGGCGTTGCCGGAGGCGGAACTCTGGGTGCACGCGGCCGAGGCCGAACCCATGGAAAAGGGGGACGAGAGGGTCATCTACGGCATGGACATGTTCGAGAGCATGTGCCGGGCCCAGTACGGCATCCAGCCGGGCGCGTTTAAACTGGCGGTGGACCGGAAACTGTCGGGCGGCGAGACCCTCGAGATGGGCGGCATGACCTGGGAGGTCCTCCATATCCCCGGTCATTCACCGGGGAGCATTGCTCTCTACTGTCCGGCGCGCAGGATCCTCATCCCCGGGGACGTGGTCTACGCGGACTACGCCATCGGCCGGTTCGACCTTCACGGGGCCAGCGGCCCGCAGCACCGGGAATCACTCTTCCGCCTGGCGGAACTGGATGTGGACATCCTCCTGCCGGGCCACAACCGGATCATGACGGATGTGCCGGCCGGGTACATCCGGGAGACGGCCAGGCAGTGGGAGGCCTACCTGACGTGAACGGCCGGACCCGCCGGGTTGCGCCTGCGCCCCAT
>CAZCVB010000196.1:0-4668 GCA_964501805.1 uncultured Desulfobacteraceae bacterium
CACATCTTTCAGGGACACGGCTTTTGCCTTGACCCGCGGATCGGTTGACTGCTAACAAGGACCATTCACAGATCGACTCGGATCCGGGTCCCTCGCCGCCGCCTCGGGCGGCGGGAGTCGGAAAACCCATTCATTCAAACGGCGGCCACGGGTAATCCATGGAAAAAATCGTTATTGAAGGAGGGAAACCGCTCCGGGGGGCTGTGCGCGTGAGCGGCGCAAAAAACGCCGCGCTTCCCGTTATCGCGGCATGTCTTTTGACCGGGGGATGGCACCGGCTGCGCAATATCCCCCGGCTCAGGGATATCACCACCATAACAAAAATCATGATGGAGCTGGGCGTCTCCTTCCGGGAAAACCACGGGGTCCTTGAAATCAATTCCGATAACCTGGTCCGGCACAAGGCCCCTTACGATCTGGTAAAGACCATGAGGGCGTCCATCCTCCTTTTGGGCCCCCTGCTGGCCCGCTACGGGAGGGCCACCATCTCGCTTCCGGGCGGGTGCGCCATCGGCGCGCGGCCGGTGAACCTCCACCTGAAGGCCTTAGCGTCCATGGGCGCAGACATGTACCTCGAGCACGGGTATATCAATGCCACAGCGAAACGCTTGAAAGGGGCGGAGATCTTTCTGGACACGCCCACGGTGACCGGCACCGAGAACCTGATGATGACGGCGGTAACGGCCGAGGGAACCACGGTGCTCAAGAACGCAGCGCGGGAGCCTGAAATCGTGGACCTCGCCGACATGCTGAGAAACATGGGCGCCGACATCGAGGGAGACGGGACCGACACCATCCGCATCACGGGAGTCCGCGACCTGCGCCCCGCGGAACATGCCGTCATCGCGGACAGGATCGAGGCCGGGACGTTCATGATCGCGGCGGCCATGACCGGCGGCGACGTGACGGTGGAGGGATGCCGGGCCGCCCACCTGGGCGCGCTGGTGGAAAAGCTGGAATCGGCGGGCGCCTCGGTCCGCGTAACGGACGAGCGCATCTGCGTGAAGGGCACCGGCGCCATCCAGAGCGTCGACATCAAGACCCTGCCCTTTCCGGGATTTCCCACCGATCTCCAGGCCCAGTTCATGGCCTTCATGTGCATCGCGGACGGATGGAGCATGATCAGGGAAACCATTTTCGAGAACCGGTTCATCCACGTGAGCGAACTCCGCAGGATGGGCGCCGATATCGAGATCAACGGCGGCCAGGCCCTGGTAAGGGGCCGGCGCCGGCTTTACTCGGCGCCCGTCATGGCCACCGACCTTCGGGCCAGCGCCTCCCTGATCCTTGCGGGGCTGGTGGCGGAAGGGGGGCGGACGGAGGTCCACCGCATCTATCATCTCGACAGGGGATACGAGGCGATCGAAAACAAGTTCAGCAAACTGGGGGCCGCCATATGGAGGGAAAAAACGACACGTCTTTAACCCGCCCGTCCCGCCGGCGATCCATTCCCCTGCTATATCGACCCCGGCACACCCCGCGGTCCGCCCGTGACCGCTCCCCCGCCCCTCACCCCGAACGGGAGGGCCTCTCCGCCCTCCCGCCGCAAAAGCCGGTACGCGATGGGGATTAGACGGCCCCTCATTCCTGTCTCCCTGGCGTTCGCCGCAGGCATATGCCTGGCCCGGCTCGGGCCTCAGCGGGATCCCGCGCCCGTCGTCCTTTTCCTGTCGGCCCTCGCCGTTCTTGCAATATGGCGTTCCCCGTGGCGAAAACCGGCCTTTATGCTCCTTGCCTTTTGCGCCGGCGCCATGCTCCATTACCGGGGGCAGCCTCCGCCATCGGACATCGCCCTTCTTGCGAAACAGCACCGGAAGGCGATCCTGGAAGCCACGATCCTCGAGCCGCCCCGAGTCACCGGCTTTTCGGCGAGGTTCCGGATCCGCGTCCATCGCGTGATCACGGGCCGCGGGGAACTGCCGGCCGGGGATGACCTTCTCCTGACCGTCTACCGCCACTGCCCCGCCCTTCAACCGGGGGAAAGGATCCGGTTTCCCGCGCGCCTGAGATCCTTCAGGAATTTCGGCAACCCGGGCCGGTACGACTACACGGGGGCGATGAAACTGAAAGGGATCACCTGTGCGGCCGCCGTTTCAGATGGAAGACGGATCGTTCCCATGGGACGCGGCGACCCGGGTCCCTGGCGGGGATTCATGGAAGCCATGCGCCGGCCACTGCGCGATGGTTTTGAAAGGAACCTCTCCCCGCCGCAATGCGCCCTGTTCCGGGCCCTGATCCTTGGGGAACGCCAGGCCATCGATTACCGCTCGAGGGAGGCATTCAACCGAAGCGGGCTCGGACATATGCTGGCGGTATCCGGACTCCACATCGGTCTCGTGGCATGGGTCTCGTTCGCCCTGTTCCGATGGATCCTGTCCCGTTCCTACCGGCTGTCGCTCCAGGTGGACGTGCGGAAGCTGGCGGCCGGCCTTGCCTGCGTTCCGGTGGTCGGGTACGCCTGTCTCGCCGGACTTCACGTCTCCACCCAGCGGGCCATGATCATGGCCCTTGTCTTTCTGTTCTCCATGATCCTGGGACGGGAAAAAGAGGTCTGGTCCAGCCTGGCGCTGGCCGCCCTCCTGATCCTGGCCCTGACGCCGGACGCCCTTTTCAGCATCTCGTTTCAGCTTTCGTTCGCCGCGGTCATCGGGATCCTCTGGCTGACCCCGCCGATCCTGAAACGAATCCCTGTTCATCCACCGGTGGACGGCGGTCGGGCGTCTCTCTGGAACCGGATCACCATGCATCTTGCAGGCCTTACGGCCCTGAATCTTTCGGCCACCCTTTTCCTCCTTCCGGTGATCATGCATTATTTTCACCGCGTCTCCCTTGTTACCGTCCCGGCCAACCTGACCGTGGTCCCCATCCTTGGACTGGTGGTGATCCCGTCCGGACTGATCTTTGCAGCGGTCCTCCCCTTTTCCATGCAGGCGGCGGCTTTTTTTCTTCTTCCCGGCATCTGGGGGCTGCACGCCCTGACGACACTGGTCCGCTTCTGGTCGGGCCTGCCCTGGTCCAGCCTGTGGGTCTTCACCCCGACTCTCCTTGAGATATGCCTCTTTTACGGCCTGATCTTTTTCCTGTTTTTCCTGCGCCGGCGCACCTGGGCAGTGGCCGGCCTGGGCCTCTTCCTGCTGATCGCCTTCGCGGACGCCGGCTACTGGATATACAGGGTCCGTTTCAACCGGGACCTGAGGGTCACGTTCCTGGACGTGGGACAGGGGAGCGCGGCCCTCGTTGAATTCCCGAACGGCCGGAAAATGATGGTCGACGGAGGGGGCTTTCCCGGGGGCCGCTTCGACGTGGGACGCATGGTCGTTGCGCCGTATCTGTGGCGGCTCAAGGTCCTTCGTGTGGATTACCTGGTGTTGAGCCATCCGCAGGCGGACCACATGAACGGCCTCCGGTTCATCGCGAGGGTTTTTCATCCGCGGGAATTCTGGTATAACGGGGATACAGCCGAAACCGCCCCGTTCAGGGAACTGATGGCCCTTGTTGAATCAACGGGCGTCAGGGTGCGCCGCCCCATTGATCTCCAAGGCGGGACAAAGATCAACGGTGTCCGGGTCGAGGTGCTTCATCCGCCCCCTGAAGGATATTTCCCCGGGTCCCCTGACCGTTCCCCGGGGATCAACAACAACTCCCTGGTTCTCAGGATTTCTTTCCGGGGGACGTCTTTCCTGCTTCCCGGAGACCTGGAACACGAGGGGGAAGCGGCGCTGCTGGCAAGAAATGGGAAGGCCATCAAAAGCGATGTCCTCCTGGTCCCGCACCATGGAAGCCGGGGATCGAGTTCGCCGCAATTCCTGCGCGCGGTGCGGCCCCGCGTCTGCGTCATCTCCTGCGGGGCGGGGAATTACTTCGGGTTCCCCCACGAACAGACATTGAGACGGCTGAAGGCGGCGGGCTGCCGGATCCTCCGCACCGACCGTTCCGGGGCCATCCGGTGCATCGTGGGGACCCGGGGGTTCAGGATCGAGACCTTCGGAGGAGACGGAAACCGCTGACGGCCGGACAGGCGCCGCCCCGATGAACACGGGCGATTCCCGAAAACACGGGAGAGGAGAGACAGCCGCATGGCACCCAGAAAAAAAACGGCGTTCATCTGCCAGAGTTGCGGATACCAGGCACCCAAGTGGCTGGGGAAATGCCCCGGGTGCGGGGAATGGAACAGCATGGCGGAAGAGGTGACGGAACCCCCGGTAAACGGCAAGCGGGGCGCCGTTATGGACGGGCCGAAAAGCATCGGGGAAATCCCCATGGACGCGGAGATGCGGTGGAAGACGGGACTCTCCGAGTTCGACCGGGTGCTGGGCGGCGGCGTAGTCCCGGGATCGGCGGTCCTGATCGGAGGCGATCCGGGAATCGGGAAATCGACCCTGATGCTCCAGGTCCTGGACCGGCTGGCCGCCGGCGGACACCGTGCCCTTTACCTCTCCGGCGAAGAATCATCCCAGCAGATCAAGCTCCGCGCACAGCGGCTGTCGGTGCAATCCGACGGCCTTTTCGTCATCACCGGGACCTGCATGGAGGATTTTTTCAGGGAGGCCGCGATCCTGAAGCCGGACCTGGTGGCGGTGGACTCCATCCAAACGATCTACACGGATACCATGGCGTCCGCCCCGGGCAGCATCGGACAGGTCCGGGAGGTGGCCGCCCGGTTCCTGG
>CAZCVB010000197.1:0-4633 GCA_964501805.1 uncultured Desulfobacteraceae bacterium
GTTTCTCCGGCGCAGGTTTTTCTTGCCAACGGCGCTGGTTTTGTTACCATAAAAAATGGAGGGAACGACCGGGACGGCAACACGGGAAACACCCGGATCCTCCCTGCGTCGGCGTAAAGGATGGGAAATGCCCGTGCAGGGAACATCGCGTTCCTGACCGGGAAAGGAGGGATCGGTGATCTCGAAAGACAGAGGGATTGACGCGTTGACGGGGTTTGCGGAAGAGGCCGTCCGCGGGGCCGGGCAAGAGGCCATGGCCTATTACGGGAAAGGCCGTCCGGACATCAAGTTTGACGAGGACCTGGTGACAAGGGCCGAGCTTCATCTGAACGAATTTTTCCAGGACCGTCTCCTGGAGCGGTTCCCGGACCATGAGGTATTCCGGAATACCCCCGGGGAAACCGCGGCCCCGCGCGAGGGGAAACATTCCCTCTGGATCTATGACCCGCTGGACGGCGTCGCCAATTTCCAGGCCGGGATACCGGTCTGGGGAATGTCGCTGGCGCTTTTGGAAAATTTCTGGCCGGTGCTGGGCATGTTCCACATGCCCGTGACCGGCGACCTTTTCCAGGCCAGGGCGGACGGCGGGGCCTTTCGGAACGGCCTGAAGATCCATGTCGGCGGTCAGGGCTCCCTCAACGATGAGAGCCTGCTCCTCACCTATTCCCGGATCCACCGCGAGTACGAAACCGGCTTTCCCGGAAAGATCCGGAGCCTCGGGTGCGGGGCGGCCCATATCTGCTACGTGGCCATGGGCCGGGCGGAGGCCGCCCTTGTCGCCAATGAATCGTACCAGGATCTTGCGGCGGCCTGTATCATCGTCAAGGCCGCCGGGGGAAAGATCTTCAGGATGGACGGAAACGAATTTTTTATCAGCGATTACCTGGACGGCGAACGGGCCGACGAGCATCTCCTGGTGGCGGCCCCGGAGATGTACCCGCTGGTTCGAAAATGTCTCCGGAAAAAATCCCGGTAAGACGCCCGGCAGGGGTCAACCCCGCCGAAAGCGCAGGCGGTCATTTTCCGGCCGTTCTCACGGACAGCCCCAGGTCCCGGAGCATCTGGAGATCCCGTTCCAGGGTGCGGCCCCGGGTGGTCAGGTAGTTGCCGGTCATGATGCCGCTGGCCCCCGCATAAAAGATCAGGGGATGGAGTTCCCCGAGGTTTGCCTCCCTCCCTCCGCAGACGAGGATGTCCCGGTCCGGAAGGGCGTATCGGAACAGGGAAATGATCTTGAGACACCGGAGCGGGGTCAGTTCCCGGCGGCCTTCCATGCGGGTTCCGCGGATGGGGGTGAGGAAATTGATGGGAACGGAATCCACGTCCAGTTCCCGGATGGCCAGGGCCAGTTCGAGGACCTGGGCGTTTGTTTCCCCCATGCCGAACAGTCCCCCCACGCACAGGGAAAGCCCGGCCGCCCTGGCCTCCCGGATGGCCGCCACCCGTTCCTGATACGTATGCGTGGTGCAGATCTCCCTGAAAAAACTCTCGCTGGTCTCCAGGTTGTGATGGATCCGGGTCACCCCCGCCGCCTTTAGCCGGTCGAAATCCTCCCGGTCGAGAATCCCGAGAGATACGCAGTATTCCGGGCCCCCGTCTTCCAGTCCCCGGATCGCCTCGGCAACGGCCGCCACCTCCTTCTTCGGAAGCCGCTTCCCGCTGGTCACCAGTGAATACCGGTTGATGCCGGCCCTTCCCGCGGCCCGGGCCCCGGCCTGAAGTTCTTGCTTCGATTTGAGGGGATAGACCGGAACGTCCGCGTGCGCGAACGCGGACTGGGAACAGAAGGCGCAGTCCTCGGAGCATTTCCCGGACTTGGCGTTCAGGATGTTGCAGAGATGGATCCCTTTTCCGAAATAGGTCTCCCGGATCATGTCGGCGCCGGGAAGAAGGTCGATGGCCCGCTGGTCCGGCAATTCCGCCAGGTCCCTCAATGCCTCGGGTCCCAGGGTATGCCCGGCCGATACCATTTCCGCCATGTGAAGATACCTGTGTTTGTCCATCCGTTCTTTATACGTTCCCTCACCCGGCCGGTCAAAGAATTTTTCTTCGCATTTCCCGGGATCCCCACCGCTCCCGGGCCGACGGAGATCCCGGCCCCTGGACCGGGGAATCCCGGGCGCGGCCGGAGGGGCTTTTGCCATTTTTGTATGGAAAATCCGTATCAAAGGTGCTAAAAAGATAAGCTTTCTCTTATGATCCCGGGTCGGGAGAAGAGAGGGAGCGACTTCAGGGTCGCGTGGATGCCGGGGTTCTTGATCCGCCCCGGGCCGGACACGCCGGATGATACCGAAAAAGCCGGCATATCACGGGGGATGCGCATGGAAAAAATTCCGTTCACCACGGCCGGGCTTGAAAAACTCCGGGAGGAACTGAGCCGGCTCGAGAAGGTTGAAAGGCCCCGGAACATCCGGGCCATAGAAGAGGCCCGGAGTCACGGCGACATCAGCGAAAACGCCGAATACCACGCGGCAAAGGAACGGCAATCGTACCTGGAGGCCCGTATCAACGAATTGAATTCGGTCATCTCCCGGGCGGAGGTGATCGAAGTGGACGACGCACCCGCCGACCGCGCGGTGTTCGGCCGGACCGTGACCGTGTACAACCTGCAGACCGACGAAGAGATCGCCTATCTCCTGGTGGGGCCTTATGAATCGGATCCCGAAAACGGGCGGATATCCGTGACGTCTCCCCTGGGCCAGGCCCTGATCGGAAAAGAGGTGGGCGACGAGGTCAAGGCGAAGACGCCGGGAGGAATCCAGGAGTACGAGATCGTCTCCATCCGCTGACACCGCTTTCCCCTGCCGGAAACAATTTCAATGGACCTCGAGGTGCCGGCGGTACGGTCCGCGATCCGGGAAGAGATCTCCGAGGCCGGAAGTCCCCGGCGAAAAGGAGACCGGATGCGGCTGAATCCCGGATCCCGGGGGACAGAAGCCGGATTACGAGGCGACGGGATGACCCCATGACGGCGATCATCTTCATCCACGGGCTGGAAAGCAGCAACCAGGGGACCAAATCGGTCTTTTTCAGGGAGCGGTTCCCTGACATGATGCTCCCGAATTTCACCGGGTCCCTGGATGTGCGGATGCAAAAGCTCGATCGGCTTTTGAAGGGAAAAACCGATATCCGCATGGTGGGTTCCAGCTTCGGCGGGCTCATGGCCGCCATCTTCACCATGAGAAATGAATTCAGGGTGGACAGGCTGGTGCTCCTGGCGCCCGCCCTCAATCTCCTGGGCCATTCCGTGCGGGATATCCGGAAAATCGGTGTCCCCGTCTCCCTGTACCACGGGACCAACGACCGGGTGATCCCCGTGGACAAGGTGCGCGCCGTGGCCCGCGACCTGTTCTCCGATCTGGCGTTCCATGAAGTGGAAGACGACCACTTTCTCCATCATACCTTCAAGACCATTCCCTGGGAACGTCTCCTGAAAACCAGCGACACCGGCTGAATCCGTAGCGCCGGGGCCCCGGTTGAAACACCTTCCGGTTCGTCACGGACCTGCGCCGGGAAGAGGACAGGAAAAATACACGGAGGAACGGAATGATTGTACAGATCTATGAAATCCAGACCCCCGCCGAGGCCGAGGCATGCATCGAGGCCGGAGTGGGCCATATCGGGAGCGTGATCCTTTCCGGGGACGAGTGGCGTGTTCCCGATATCCGGGACGTGGTCCGGCTGTCCGAAGGTACCGGGGTCCGCAACAGCCTGATCCCGCTTTTCCACGACAGCGACACCCTGTACCGGGCACTGGATTACTACCGGCCCCGGTATGTCCATCTCTGCGACAGCCTGACGGACGGGCAGGGAAGGCCGGTGGATCCGGCGCCCTTTGTGCGGATGCAGGAGGAACTGAAAAAACGGTTCCCGGAAGTCGGCATCATCCGGTCCATCCCCGTGCCCGGGGAAAGGGAAATGCCGCAATTCCCGGCGCTTCGGATCGCCCGCGACCTCGAGCCGGTGACCGACATCTTTCTCACGGACACCTGGCAGGAGAACGCCCCGGTGGCGGGATACATCGGCATCACCGGCCGGACCTGCGACCGGGAGATCGCGCGAGACCTGGTTCTCCACAGCCGGATCCCAGTCATCCTGGCGGGGGGCCTTTCCCCTGAAAATGTCTACGAGGCCCTGTCGGCCGTCGCACCTGCCGGGGCGGACAGCTGCACCGGGACCAACAGGAGGGATCCGGAAGGAAAACCGGTCCGGTTCCGCAAGGACTTCGGCCGGGTCCGGGCCTTTGTGAACGAAACGCGAAGGGCCGAGGCGGACTTTCGTACCCGGTTCGACTCCGTGGCCAGGGAACTGGCCGAACTCCGGGAAGAACTCCAGGAACGGGAGGCGGCCCTTCCCGCCCACTCCCTGAGGCCCGCCCAGTTGCTGGCCATCGAGGAGGTGGAGGAGAAGATCGCCGGGCTGGAGCAGGAGGCCCGGCGGCTGGAGATGTGCCTGTCAAGGGGGGACCCTCCGGATCCGGGACCGGTATGAATAACAGGACAAAAATTTTGATCATTGAAGACGATCCGGTCATTACCGAATTTCTGTGTACCGGACTGAATTATGAAGGTTATGACGCGGCGCCGTGTTAACGGCCTCCGCGGCGGTGATTCTGATCCTGGGGATCGCCGCC
>CAZCVB010000198.1:0-4629 GCA_964501805.1 uncultured Desulfobacteraceae bacterium
ATCTCGCGATCTTGAGTCAAAGATTGAGGCCGGCAAAAGTGAGCTTGCCGAGGCGGCCGTGGGTGAGGTCCTTGGCGGCGCCGGTCGAAAGGACTTCCACGAGATCCATCTCAAGATAAACAAACTGACCTATCGACTCGACGGTCTCAAGGCCGGGCGGGAGGCCCTCTTCGATGCGATCCGGGACGCCCATGTGGCGGACCGTAGAAAGAAACTTGCCTCGGTTGATGAAGAGATCGAAAAACTGGCCGGCAAGCGTGAGGATCTGATTCGGAAGATGCTGGAGTCGCTGGCCTTGGCTAATGCGATCCGAAATTACCTGAGCGACGGGAGTAACCACGTGACGGACCCCCAGTTTCATGGGTTCTACCAGGATGAACTGAAAAAGGCCTCGGCCCTTTTCCCGCCTGGATCGGATTCCCTTGCCCAGATCAAAGCAAATCTCCTTCAAGAAAAGGCAGCTCTTGAGGAAGAGATCGGAACCGCTGCCGACTCCGCGGCTGAATTGATCGCGGCCGCGCGAGAAAACCGAAAGGAGGCATGAAATGGACCCTGAAGAAAGGAATTTTGGAATGGCTGTTATTCAGGCCCGAAAAGAGCTTGGGCTGGACGCCGATGCGGACGCAGTTATCGAGAAGGCCTGTCGTCTGCAGTTCAACCAGGATCCGAAGCTGCGGAACGAGTTCGGCGGCGACCTGGAGGCGTACATCGGATGGCGAACTGCCAAGCTGATGGGATGCATTTCGGGGTGAGGGTTTTCGGTTGTATCCGCCGCAACCGAAAAAAAGCATGTGCCGCGGGAGGAAGCGGGTTCCAGAGTCCCCACTCCTTGGCTTCAACCTGCGGCACATGCACCTGAACCGGGCCGGGGGCCTGTCGAAAGGGGATGGTAGTTATGAATGATAAACGCCTGGAAATTATACTCGCCGCAAAGGACCTGACCGGCAAGCCCTTTGCTGCGGTCAGCGGCCGGTTCAAGGGGCTCGCCAAAAACGCAACATCGCTCAGGGGGATTATGGCCGGCCTGGCCGGCATCGGCGGCCTGCGTGTCATCGCATCCATGACTTCCGAGTGGGAACGCCTCGCATCGATGCAGGAACGGGCGGACGCCGGGCTCCGGCAGGCCATGATCTCGATGGGTCGTTACTCGGAGGCAAGGTTTGAAGCCATTAAAAAACAGGCCGATGCGTTACAGGAGGTAACCACGGCCAGCAATGACGCGATCGAACAGGGCGCGAAGTTCTTGATGACGTACAAGCAGATCTCCGACAAAGAGATGCCCGAGGTCATCCGGGTGATGGTCGATCTCGCGGCCCTGATGAAGGGCGACATGGTCTCCGCCGCAAATATGCTGGGAAAGGCCTCAATGGGCATGACCGGCGAGCTGCGCCGCGTCGGCATCACCGTGGACCAGGCCACCTATAAGAGCAAGGGGTTCGCGGGCGTCCTGCGGCAGATCTCCGAACAGGTGGCCGGCCAGGCCCGAGCCCTCGGTGAGACAAAACAGGGCGGGATGACCCAGCTCGGGAATGCCCTGGACGACGTCAAGAAAAAGCTTGGGGAGGCGGTCCTGGAGATCAAGGCGAATATGCTTCCGACCCTCAGGGCCTGGGTCCGGGGTCTTGACGCCGTTGCAGAGAGCTGGCGGAAACTCCTCGGCTTTAACGAAGAAGACATGGTAATGGCCCACCTCACGGCCCAGCGTGATGCCATGAAAAAGCAGCTTGCCGTATTTCAGGGCGTGAAGGCGGGATCCGGCTTCGCGGACAAGGCCATGGGGTGGATCCCCGGCTACATCACACAGGAGCAGGCAGAGACAGGGATTCGGCTCCTGAACGCTCGCATCTCCCTTGTTAACCGGACCATCCGCAGGTTCAAGGAGGAAATGGCCGAGGAACATACCAAGAGGATCTCCGGGGGAAAGAAGTCCCCGGACATCGGCGGCCAGGCCGTCACTACCCCGGTTGTCACGGGCAATGCGGCCATGGAGACAACGGCCGCGTTTTATGCCCGGATGAAAAGAGAGCTGTTCGGATTTCATGACGCGGCTCTCGCAGTCAACCAGGCCCAGCAGCAGATGGACATGGAGGCCCTGCGGCAAAAAAAAGAGCTGTACGGCCAAATGAAACTGGAGCTCTATGGCCTCCACGACAAGGCCCTCTCTCTGCAGCAGTCCCAGCAACAGCGGGAGCTGGCCGGCCTGAAAAAAATGACCGCCGCGCACTCGAAATTTTACATGGACATCTCCACCGCCATGCAGGGCTGGGCCAATAACTGGAGCGCCACGCTCAACGACATGGTCTGGGGCGCGGAGATATCGTTTAAAAGTATCTCGCGGAGCTTCGCGAGGATGATCACCCAGATGATGATCCAGAAATCGATTGTGGAACCGCTGACATCGAGCTTGTTCCAGCCGCTTTTCAAGGGCATCGGCGGCATCTTCAAGGGGCTGTTCCACCGGGCCGCGGGCGGTCCGGTGTATGCGGATAGGCCCTACGTGGTGGGCGAGCGGGGACCGGAGCTGTTTATCCCCGGCCGAACCGGGGCCATTGCACCGTCCGCCGGTGGCGTGACCGTGAACATCATCAACAACACCCCGTCGCGGGTGGAGGCCCGGGAGGGCTACGGCGCGTCCGGCGGCAAGCGGATCGACATCCTCATCGACGAGGCCGTGGCGCAGCGGATCGGCGCCGGCGGCAAGACCTTCCAGGCCATCCGCAGGGCCTTCGGCATCAACCCTCCGGCGTTCGGGAGGTAACGTCACCTGTCCCGCGGAACAAACGACGATCGACGATCTTTCGTTAACGTTATCCTGTAACTGATAGGAGGCGCACATGGAAACAACGGTAAGTGTTGACGGATTCGAGGTCCGGATCCGCTCCCTGACCTGGGGGGAAAAAGAAAAATTGCGTGAGGAGGGGATCGACCTGGCCGACCTGGACGAGACCATGCTGATCAAGGACATGGACGCCCTCGTCTCCCGCGTAATCACCCCGGTGGTTTTGGACGCAGACGTCCTGGCCGACATGGACATCATCTCCGTGTACCGGCTGTTTTACGAGGTGGTCCAGTTCTCGTTCCTGGGCGAGAATGAAGCAAAAAACTCCGATGGGCCGCAGCCTTAGCGGCCCATGGCAAGCTGTATGACTGCCGGGAATGCCGGGCCGCTGGACTGGAGACCTCTCGGTTCTGCAATGCCGACGCCCCGGCCCCGCTGTATGAGGACGCGGACTCGGGGGAGGTGTTTTACCGCTGCCCGGTCCGCGCAATCACCAATACAAGCCTTTCTTTCCTTTCGCTTTTCGGTTTCTACCGGGCCGGGTTCCTGCTGGCCCCGGGCGGGATCCGGGACCAGCCCCTTCGGTACCTGACGGCCATGCGCGTGATCGACGCGGCGGCCTTCAGAGAAGAGCGGAAGGACTGAAGGATGTTATCAGTTTGGAGGTGGAGAAATGGCACTGACATTGGAAGAATTTAAAAAAAAGTACTCGAACATTGCCCAGGCGTTGATCCGAGAGGGCCGGGAAAAGGGCTGGAACGCAGCGAAGGCCGTGTATGGCGGATCCCGCAGCGAAAAATTGAACGCGGACGGGGAAAAAGACGCGGAAGTCAAATCCGACCAGCTCCTCCCGGGCCATGAGGCGCCGGTGGGCGGGATGATGTCCAACGGGACAACCATAGAGCCCGAGGCTGCGATTCAGGCTCTGGCTGCAGAGAGGAAGGCCCAGGCCGCAAGTCGCTGCTCTCGATGACGCGCATAAGGAGATCCCGGGTTGGTGATGTCCTGCGTGGTAATCCGGAAAGGAGGGTTGGAAAATGTTGAGTGTCGAGATCAGAGGCATGAAAGCCCTCGCACGGGCTGTTTCGTCCTTTCAGAAACAGGAAAGGAAGGCCCTCAATGTCGCTGTGCGGGTGGAAGGCTTTCGGCTCATGAAACGCCTGAAGCGGGAGCTCCGCCAGGGGCGTCCGGGCGGCCGGCCGTTTTCGAAGCTGCGCCGGATCAGCGGCTATTATGAGGGGAAACGCCTCCAGGAAGAGATTGCGCCCGGAGCGAAAAAGGTCTACCGCCGCAACCGAAAGGCCCTGGTGCGGGCCGCAACTGCGGTGCGTTATTTCATCCCGAAAAAGAAGGAGACCGAGATGCACGTCGGGTGGACAGGGCCCGCGGTGTCCAAGAGCTGGAAGCGTATCATGAAGCTCCAGCAGGAGGGGTTTTCCGCCCCGGTCACGGATGAGATCCGCCGGGAGTTCGTCCGCCGAGGCGCGGCCATGGCAAAGAGGAGCCTGAACCGGCGGTATTTTTTTCTGCGAAAGACCACTACCCGCTTCCGCACGCCGGCCCGTCCAGTGATCGATCCGTTTTGGCGGGCCCACCGCGAGGAGGCATGGCGGAACATCCGCAACAATTACCGCCGGAAGCTTTCCGGGGAAAGGATCTGAAAGGACATGGTCTCCGCAATCATCGTCAGGCCCTGGGAATTTCTCAGGGCTCTGGATATTGTCGAGGCGGAAATGGCCTTTATCGCAGGGCATTTTCCGAGCCGTGGGGATTATTTCAGATGCCGGCGCGAGATCCGGGATATAACCGCCGCAGTAAAAAGACTCCGGGCGCGCTGCAAAGGCCGGGGC
>CAZCVB010000199.1:0-4599 GCA_964501805.1 uncultured Desulfobacteraceae bacterium
AGTTGCGGCCAGAAGGGCATATCGGGCAGGCGGTCCACGATTTCACGGCATGACGCCTCCGCTTCCTGAAAAGGGAGACTCCCGATGCCCGTGGCAAGGAAATTGAAGGCGGGCGGGTGATCAGGCATGGCCCATCTCCTGGAGCCGGGACAGCCAGCCCTCCAGCACCGCGATCATCCGTTCGGTACCGGCGCGGGCCCTGTCTTCAGGAGAGGGGACCGGTTCGACGGTTCCCGAAAGCTCCGCCCGAATCTCAGCGAGACGCCGGGCGGAATCTGCGTCATCCGGCCGGTCCCGCACGACCTTTTCGTAGGCCCGGAGGGCCTCTTCCATCTGGCCCTGCTCGTAGTATATCTCCGCAAGGGTGGGTGTGGCCATCTCCGTGACCAGGTCCGCCTCCGGCAATGGTTCGGGCGTTTCCGCCGGTCCGGGAGCAGGGGCCTTTTCATCCGGCGCATCCGCCAAGGCGCCGGCTTCCTCAAAGGCCTCCGGGGGCGGCCCCTCGGGCTCCATGGGCTCGTCGGCGGCGGGCGGAGAAACCGCCGGTGTTTCCTCCACCGTTTCCGGGGGAACGGCCGCTTCTGCTTCTTTTTCAAGAGGCGTCGCCTCTGCGAGAGGGGGTTCTGCTTCGGAAACGGCCGCTTCAACCGGCGGGGGCGGTTCGGCCGGTGCTTCCTGATCTGGCCGAACCGCCTCGAGGAGATCGGCCGCTTCCCGGTCGTCCGGAAAGTGCGCGAGGTAACGCGTGAGAAGCGCGGCCGCTTCCGGATTCCGTCCCTGTTTCATGTAAAGGACGGCCTTTTGTCTGTAGATGGGGATCAGGGCGTCCAGGGCCTGCGTGACGCGGTCGAGTTCCGCCTCGGCCCGCCCGATGAATCCCGTTTCCAGACAGGTTTCCGCCAGGAGCGTTCTCAGGCGAATATCATCCGGGTAGATGTCGAGCGCCCTGCGGCAGTGACGGAGGACCTCGCCGCACCGTCCTTCGGCCTTCATCTTTCCCAGCAGCAATAACAGCGTGCCCGGAGACGGCCTCTGCCTCAGGATCTCGTCTCGGAGTTCACTCATGTCTTCCATCCCGTCGCACCTCCTTTTTGTTCTTGGGGGGACCAAAAGGCTTTTCAATATCGCCGGCGTTTGGATCCGAGGACCTGAACCGGTAGATGACCTCGTTTTTCCGGATAAGATTCAGCTCTTTGCGGGCAACCGATTCCACATAGGTCATATCCGTCCGGAGGCGTTGAACTTCGTCGAACAGGGCCTGATTTTCCTTTGCCAGCCGCCGGATCCGTTCCCTGCAGGCCTGGCGTTCCATGCGGGTCCGGTACAGGTGGACCAGGCCCTTTTCACCATATCCCAGCCATGCCGCCACCAGCCCCGCGCAACAGATGAGGATTACCGGGACCCGCCATGACCTCTTGTTTTTTTGGGGTTCCAACTTATTCGGCCTTCCGGGGATCCCACCGGGCCGCGATAATGATGGCCGAAACGCCGGCCCGCTTGGCAAGATCCATAACGCGGACCACCCGGCCGTGTTTGACCTCCCTGTCGGCCTCCAGCAGCAGCCGCACCGTCCCACCGTCTTTTTGCACCATGTCCCGGATCTTCTGAAACAGGGCCTTGGGCGGTATCTTTTTCCCCCGGATATAGGCGTCCCCGTTCTTGTCGATCACCAGGGTGATCCTGTGGTCCTGCCGGTCGTAAAGCTTCCGGGTCACGGTCGGGAGCTTTATGGAAATGCCCGACGCCACGTTGAAATGGGACGTCAGCATGAAAAAGATCAGGAGCAGGAACACCACGTCAATAAGCGGGGCCATGCCGAGTCTGGGTTCTTCTTCCTGGGTCTTTCGAAATCGCATGGCAACTCGTATAACGGTACGGTTTCAGAAGGAGTTCCCGGCGGGGCGCCCCCTGACGGACGCATACCGGCCGATATCATGTTTCACTTCGGCTGCAGCTTTCCATGAGGTCCACCAGCCGGATGGAATTTTCTTCCATCTCGAAGACAAGGGCGCTGGCCTTGTCTTTTAAAAAACGATAGCATACCAGGGTGGGGATGGCCACGCAAAGCCCTGTGGCCGTGGTGATGAGGGCCTCGGCGATCCCTCCCGCCAGCGGGGCCGGGTTGCCGATCCCGTGGAGAGAGATGGCGTTGAAGGTCTTGATCATCCCCGATACGATACCAAACAGTCCCAGGAGCGGTGAGAGATTGGCGATGGTGGAAAGGATGGCCACGTTTTTTTCAAGGGCCGTGGCCTCGCGGGCCCCCCGTTCCTCAATGGCCTCCTTGACGAGCCACATTCCCTTCTGGGCGCTTTTGAGACCGGCCAAAAAAATTTTTGCGATGGATGATGTGTCTCCCTGGCACAGGAAAACGGCTTCCGATATCTTCTCCTTTTGAAGCAGTTCCCGGACATTCCGGATGAAGTCTTCGGGCAGGATGTGACTTCGCCGCAGCACCCAGAGCCGTTCCAGAAAAACGGCCAGCGCCACAATGGAGCACAGGATGATGGGGTACATGAAGACGCCGCCCTTTATGATAAGATCGATCATACGTCCTCCACCTGAGACCCGATCCTGAAAGTCTCAAATTACGCCTTGAAACCCTATACTTAATATCATATCTTTACATGGATCAAAAAGTCAAAAAATAATGAGCCCATTGTCTTCCCGGCCGCCGTTACCGCCGGGCGGGGAGCCGGGCCGGGCATCTCCCCCCCGATCCGCAGGAGACGGCGTTTTGGAACTGTTGCTGGCATCGCTCTTCGTGCTGTTGCTGAATATCCCTTTCGGCTACTGGCGGGCGAATACGGAAAAATTTTCGCTCCAGTGGATCCTTTCCATCCATGTGCCGGTTCCCGTTGTCGTCGCCGTGCGCATTTTTTGCGGCCTGGGATGGCATTTTATCACCTTCCCGGCGTTGATCGGGGCCTTTTTCGCTGGCCAGTTCCTCGGGGGAGGACTGCATTCGCGGCTGCTCCTCGACGGCCGGCTGAGGGTCACTTCCTGCCTGATACACGACGTATTCCGGTTCGCCATCGGCCAGCGACAAAGGAATTGAGACTCACATGCTGAACCGGGGATTTCGGCTTTTTATCGTCGCTTCCGGGAATGGAGAGGAATTTCGTTGAAATCTCGCGAGATCATACCACCCCCTGACGGGGATGCCGTTGTGACGGAGCTGTCCCGGTTGCCGGGGGGGCGGATCCTTGAGCGGATTCTCGGGCACGAACATCCCCGGGACCTGGTCCGGGGCATGCCTCAACAGGATTTCTACTGGCTCGTGAAACGGGTGGGCGACGCCGATTCTCCGGCATTGCTCGATCTGGCGTCCGAAGTGCAATGGCAATATGTCCTGGACCTGGAACTCTGGAACAGAGATCGCCTCGACATGGGCCGTTGCTTCCAGTGGTTCTCGCGGCTCCGAAACGCGGATCCCGTCAGGCTGGCGAAATGGCTGGTGTCCGGGGCGGAGGACCTCGGGCGCTATTTCTTTTTCAGGAATATCGAGGTCCGGGTGCGGGAGGAGGATGACGATTTTGATCCGGGTGAAGGCTTCTTTTCCCTGGACGGCGTGTGGTATGTCCGGGCGCGGGGACCGGAGCAACGGGAAGCGATTGAGGAGGTCCTCCGGATCATCGCCGATCAGGACCTGGACCGGTACCACGCGCTGCTGGTGAGCCTGGCGGGCGTCCTTCCCGCGGAAGCGGAGGAAGAGTTGTACCGGTTGCGGAACGTGCGCATGGCGGAACACGGCTTTCTGCCGTTTGAAGAGGCCCTCTCCGTTTATGCCCCCCTCGACCCGGACGCCCTCATCCCCGGGACCGGGGAGACCCCTTTACGCGACCGGGTTGACGAGGACCTGCGCCCGCTTGCGCCCGTGCTGCCGATCCGGCACGCGGCCGGCCCGAACCTTCTTTCCCGTGCCCTTTCCACTGTCTCCGACGCCGCGCTCAGGGACCGCCTCCGTCTCGAATTTGCGGGTCTGTGCAACCAGATCCTTTCGGCCGACGGCCTGATGCCCACCGACCTGGACGTCCTGATCCGGACCTGCCGGAAGGCGGCGGGCTATCTGGATATGGCCCTGGAGAAGCTATGCGGGGAGGCGCTTCCCGAGGCGGGACGGTTGCTTTCCATGCATGCGCTGGTCTCCATCTTTCGCGTGGGGATCGGCCTGGCCATGAAATTGAAATGGGAGACGGAAAACTGGCTGCGGGAGAGCTGGTTCCAGGGGGAGGATCTGCTTCCCGCTTTCTGGGGTGATGCGTGGGGAGGGGTGCTGGCGGGACTTACGGGTGACAGGCCGCGGCATTACGCGGCCTTTGCCGAAGGAGCGGAATACAGGGATTTTCAGAGTCTGAAAGAACTGGAGGCGGCGCGCAGGGTGCTCCACCGCGTGATGGCCCTGGATCGTCTCATGGCCGGGTTAACGGCCGGAGAGGCCCTGGATGAAAAAATGAAGAGGGACGCGGACCTCACCTTTCATCCGATTCTTTTTAACTTCTGGTCCCGGAAGGTTCTCGGCCTGGCGCCCGGCGTATCCGGCATTTCAGCGGACCAGGCCCGGGCCTTTTTCGACCGCCTCCGTTCCGGAGAGGAGGG
>CAZCVB010000200.1:0-4564 GCA_964501805.1 uncultured Desulfobacteraceae bacterium
TTTAACCGATTGGCCGTTTATAAAAAAAGCGCGGGGATTTTTCGAATCCCGGGCGCTTTTTTTTATGGCGTCCGGCAGGACACCCGGTCTTGACCCGGAGGCGGGGGGATGAAGGAAGCCGCCCCGAATTTTTTCAGGGAATCCCCGGATTCTCCCTGATGAGGCGCAGAGAACAGGGGTGGGATGTTCCCGGAACGGCCTTTTTCGGAAAGGCCGAGAAAGGCCGTCAGGAAAGCAGCGCAAGAAAGACCCCGGCGGCCACGGCAGAGCCGATGACACCGGCGACGTTGGGCCCCATGGCCGACATGATGGGGTTGACCCGGCCGTCCGTGGCCTCGGATACGAAGTTCTGCACCACACGGGCCGCCATGGGAACGGCGGAAACACCGGCCGCTCCGATACAGGGATTGATCTTTTTGTCGCCGGGAAGGAACAGGTTGATGATCTTTGCGAAGATCAGCCCTCCCGCGGTACTGAACACAAACGCCACGAATCCCATTGCCAGGATGGCGATGGTCTGGAGATTGAGAAAGTGCTGGCTGTCCATTGTGGCACCTACCGCAAGACCGAGGAAGATGGTCACGATATTGATCAGGGAGTTCCCCGCCGTTTTTTTGAGCCGTTCCGTTACGCCGCATTCCCTCAACAGGTTTCCGAACATGAGCATGCCGATGAGCGGGGCGCTGGAAGGGATGGCGAGTGAGGCCAGCGTGCCGGTTACCAGGGGAAAAAGAATGGCGGCGGTCCTGGAAACGGGCCGGGCCTGGGGCATGTCGATGGCCCGTTCGTCCCGAGTGGTGAGCAGCCGCATCACCGGCGGCTGGATAATGGGAACCAGCGACATGTAGCTGTATGCGGCCACGGCAATGGGACCCAGGAGGTGTGGGGCCAGTTGGGCGGCGAGAAAGATCGACGTGGGTCCGTCGGCCCCGCCGATGATCCCGATGGAGGCCGCTTCCTTCGGGGTGAAACCGAAGATATACGCGGCACCCAGGGCGGCGGTGTAGATGCCGAGCTGGGCCGCGGCGCCCAGGAGAAAAGTCAGGGGCCTTCCCAGCAGGGGCCGGAAGTCCGTGAGGACTCCCACTCCCATGAAAATAATCGGGGGCAGGAGTTCCGTCTTGATCCCTGTGCGATAGATCAGGGCCATGATCCCGTGGCCGTAAGACCCCATATCCCCGAACGGCAGGTTGGCCAGGATCGCGCCGAAACCGATGGGGATCAGGAGCAGGGGTTCATATCCCTTGCGGATGGCCAGATAAACAAGGATCCCGGCCACCGCGAACATTCCCAGGTTTCCCCAGGTCAGATTTGCAAACCCGGAATTCGTGATCAGGTCCGAAAGGTGATTCATTGATTATGCCTTTTTTGTGAGGGTCAGAATCGGGGTGGAAGAATCCACCTCGTCGCCGATCTTGGCCACGATTTCGGCCACGGTCCCGTCTTCGGGGGACTTGATCTCATGCGTGGCCTTCATGGCTTCCACCGCGGCCACGGCCTGGCCTTTTTGGACCGTGTCTCCAACGGCGACCATGATATCCACCAGTTCCACGGAACCGCCGAAACTTGAATAGATGTTTATCCGATCCCCCTTCTCGGGGGGGCGGCTGGCGCTGTGGCCGGAGCGGCGGCCGTGCTTCCTTCCGCCGGCTCAATGGTTATTGTGAACCGGCGGGTCTTTCCGTCTTCCACCACGGTGCACCGCGATGTGACGGGTCCCTGAAGGGCCGGCGCTACCGGAGACGTCTGCGGGGTTTTTGCGGGGGTGGTGGGTTTGGATTCGGCTTTCTTCAGGGGGATGTCGATCCTCGGTTTTCCGAGAAGAAACCGGAGTCCCTCGTTTACCGCCATTTTCTTTCCAGGGACCATGGAAGAGAGCACCAGGAAGATGTTTTCTTCGGTCACGGGGAGGCCGTTTTCCTCGAGGGCCTTCTTTGCCTCGGGGATATTGTCGGGAACCGCATCAAAGGGGTCGCCGTCGTAGGGTTCCAGCCCAAGCTGCTCGGAGGCGATTTTGACCACCTGGGGATCCGGCGGGAGAGGCGTCTTTCCAAAGTATCCCAGGACAGCCCGGCCGTAGCCGTTTTCGATCTTCTTCCACCTTCCGTAAAGGACGTTGTTGAAGGCCTGGAGCCAGTATTGCTGGCTCCCGGGAGTCACGCTGGTCCAGGCGCCGCCCGCCTCCACGACGACGGGAAATTCGGCAAGGATGTCCGCGTACTTGTCCAGCAACCCCGCCTTGACCATCATGTGGACATTGGGACCGATGGCGCCACCGGGCATGGGAAAGGCCACCACGCGGGCGTCCGCCGTAGTGGTCACGGGGTTGAAATCGTATTCCTTCATCCCTTCGTTCAGCATGTCTTCGATCACGTGGGTCTTGGATACGTCCACGTCAAGGGAATAGCCGGTGCCTTTCAGGGCATGGGCCATGGAGCGGACATCGGGCTGGACCGTGCCGCTGGCCATGGGGCGTATGGAGAGGTCGATTCCATCCACGCCGCCGGCGATTCCGGCCATGTAACAGGCCACGGCCATGCTGGCGGTGTCGTGGGTGTGCTGCCAGAGCGGCATTTCCGGCGGCATGATCTTCCTGAGGCCTACGGCCGTGTCGTATATTGTCTTCGGGTCCGTCGTCCCGCTGGCGTCCTTGAGACAGAGACTGTCGATGCGGATGCCGCTCCCCAGAAGCTGTCTGCCGATATTGATGTAAAACTCCGCTGTGTGGACCTTATTCGACTCAAAAGGGAGTCCCATCATGGCGATGGAAACCTGGTGATGCATGCCTGCATCAACAATGGACTTCCCCGTTTTGACCAGGTTGTCCACGTCGTTCATGTAATCGAAGTTGCGGTCCCAGGTGGTGCCCCCCTCCTTCATCAGGCGGGCCTGGAGATCCAGGGCCGCCAGGCTCTGGGTGGTAAGCGTGACCCCGGAGATGGACCGCGTGAGAATCTGAAGGTCGATCCCGGCGCCGACGGCATCCCGTATGGCCTTCATGGTTTCAAACGGATTTTCTCCGAGATAAAAGAAAGGGGCCTGGTAACGGGCACCGCCGCCGAATTCCAGATGACGGGCCCCCATCTCTTTAACGGAGGCGACCATTGCCGGGAGAAAATCGTTCAGTCTTACTTTCCCGCCAAATGAACTCTGAAGTCCGTCGCGAAAAGGGGTGAGCATGACCCGGATTTTTTTGGCGTCTTTGGTGTAAATCATTTGATCTCCTCTATCCTTGTGATTTGGGTTCCCGGATAGACCCGGTGACAGGCCGCGCTGATGGCGGCCAGGACCGCCGGGTCGGCAGACATGCCATCTTCCTTATCGGAAAAGATGGTGGTCAGAATACGCATCATGACGGCAAGAAACGCCAGCACGCAAAACACGGATGCGAAAGATGAAGCACAAATCCAGACAAGCCCTGTTCCCATAAAAATGCCCTTCCTGTGCGGCGCGAAGCGCCGGAAAGCCGGACGGCCTATCCAAGGGCCGCTCTGACGTTTTTCTCCACGTAATCAAGGTGCTCAAGCATCAGGGAGCTGGCCTTTTCCGCCGCCTTTGCCTTGATGGCTTCCACGATGCCGAGGTGCTGCTGGTAGACCCTGTTGTAATCGATCTGGTGATAATATTTTCCGATACTCTGTTTCAGGAGATCATAGATGGTAAACATGATGTGGGGCTGGATCCGGTTGTGGGTAGCCTCCGAAATGGCCAGATGAAAATCTGCGTCCTCCTTGACTACGGTAATCCCCTCGTCACTCAGCATTCGCATGGAATCCACAAAATTTTCGAGCTGAACGATGTCTTCGGGGGTGGCGCGCTGGGCCGCATGGTAGGCGTTCCATGTCTCAATGGATTTTCTGATCTCGAGAAGTTCAAAAACCGTATCCGAGTCGTCCATCAGGATCCTCTGAACCGGCTCAAGGAGCATGCTGTCCGCCAGGGATTTGACCATGGTCCGCTGTCCCTGGGTGATCTCCAGGAAACCCATCCCGACAAGCGCCTTGAGGGCTTCCCTGAGGGACGGCCGACTGACATTCAGGAGCTTTACGAGTTCTCTTTCAGGAGGAAGAAAATCCCCTGGCTTCAGTTTCCCATCGACAATCAGAGATTTGATCTGGTTGACGATTTTAACGGAAAGTCGCTCCTGCTTTATCGGTTTAAACATTGGACTGACCATATTTTTCCCTCCCTGAAAGCGCTTGTTAATTACCTATGAAGGATTGTCTCTTTTTTGTCAACTAAAAAATGGATAGGGTCGGGAATCGCCAAAAGAAATATATAACAGTTTGTAATAACAGGATATAATTTAAAAAGTCATGGCAGGATCAGGACCGTTGATTCCTAGAGGCGGGAAAGGCGGCAGGGAGGACCCGACCCGGAATCTTTCCCTGAAAAACCGCAGAGGGTAAAATGGTCTTACCTTTGGGATTTTATGGGCTTATGCCGGGGGATGTCCCCGCTTCCCGATTCCTTTTCCATTGACGGACAAATGAAATTTCCCTATGCTTCTAAAATCGGCGGTGATGCTGAGCGGATTAGAAGACGATGGCCAAATCCTTCCCGG
>CAZCVB010000201.1:0-4535 GCA_964501805.1 uncultured Desulfobacteraceae bacterium
CGCAACAACCGGGTGCCGGACTGTACCGGTGCTGAAATCCGCTCCTGCGACGGAAAATCCAATTCCCGGGCCCAAGGAAAAATGACGCCCGGCAGGGAGTTCTCTTGCGCGGACCGAAACCCATCAGACGTACCTGGAGCGTGTTATCATGACGGCCATCTGGGAGGAGATCAAGGTCAACATCCGATCCTCGCTTTCGCGAAACAGCTTTTCTCTCTGGATCGAACCGATCACCGTTCTCGGGCAGGAAGGAAAAACGCTGATTCTCGGTTGCCCCAACAAGTTTTCCCGGAACTGGGTGACGGAAAACTACCTGAAGCTCATTCGGGACGGCCTTAGGGCCGCGGGCGGCGCCCAGATGGACCTGGAGTTCAAGGTTCAGCCCCAAAAAAGAGAGGACGCCACGATTCCGGACCCGGACGCGGACCCTTCGCCCGCCCAGCTGGTACTTCCCAACCTGCCGAGGGACCCGGACCGGGGGCACCTTCCTTTCAACCGGGACTTCACGTTTGACCGCTTCATCGTGGGCCGAAGCAATGAATTCGCATATTCGGCCTCAAAAGAACTGGCGCGGGCGGATACCTGGAACTACAACAGCCTCCTCATGCTCGCCAACACCGGGCTGGGAAAAACCCATCTCTCCCAGGCCGTAGGCCAGGAGATCCTCCACCATAACCCGGCAAACCGCGTCTATTATATTACAGCGGAACAATTCGCCAACGAGATGATCTCGTCCCTCAAGAACAACTGCATCGACGCGTTCAAAAATAAATACCGCCGTTGTTGCGATGTCCTCCTTCTCGACGAAATCCACTTCCTGAGCGGCAAGCAGAAAACCCAGATGGAACTGGGCTATACCCTGGACGCCCTCGCCAATGACAACAAGAAAATCATTTTTACCAGTTCCCTTCCCCCGAAGGATGTGCCGCACATGTCCAAGGAACTCTCCTCGAGGCTGACCTCGGGGTTGGTTGCGACCATCGAGCGGCCCGATTATGAAACACGTGTGGCCATCCTGACTCGAAAGGCCGCATTTCACCGGATGGCCCTGTCCGAGGAGATCATCCATTTTCTGGCGGCCCGGCTCAACCGGGACATCCGCCAGATGGAAAGCGCGCTTCACTATCTCAAGGCCAAGTCGGATCTTCTCGGGGCAACCATTAATCTCGACATGGCCAGGGACGTGCTCAACTGTCTGGTGACCGGGGAAAACCGCATCACCACGGAGCATATAAAAAAGCTGGTCTGCACGTATTACAAGGTGTCAGAGGAAATGCTGGAATCCAAGTCCAGGAAAAAAATCCATTCGCACCCGCGAAACATTTACGCGTATCTCTGCAGGCGCTATACCGATGAGACACTTGGAAATATCGCCAAGAGCATCAACCGGAGCCATTCGACGGTCCTGTATGCGGCGGAACTGGTGGAACACGGACGAAAAAGAGATCGCAACATCCGCCATCAGCTGGATTTCCTCTGCCGCAAACTGACGGCTTCATGATCCCGAAAGACCGGTTCTCCTCTTTCACCGTAAGAGGATAAGATGACGTCTCCCACACCCAGATCCCTCAGAAAAGGGGCCGCCTGCTGCCTGCTTCTGGTTTCAGCCGTGGTGACGGCATACGCGGCATTCATCGGCCTGGTGTCCATCTGGGTCGGCGTCAGTCACCAACGTCAGCCGGGTTTCTGGGTGCCGATCGTAGCCGGCGCGGCCCTTTTCGTTTCGGTCGCTTACGCCTGTCTCCGCCTGTTCCGCCACGTGCTCACACACCTGAAACCCGAAGATGTCGTAAATCTGTAACGCCGCGCTCTCCGCTCTCCAGCCGCCTTCCCATAATCGACAGGCCGACGGCGAAGCCCCGGATCCCCCGTGCAGGCCGCCGCTCATCATTCCCGGGCGTCCGCATAAAAAGAGACCAGGAAAGCCTCTTCCTTCGGTGAAAGATTAAACCGGTTCGAGGCGTCCTGGATCAGCCGGGAAAGCGGTTTTGCGGTACGCGTCATGCGGACATCGGAAATCCACTTGACCGCCTGCCGCAGTTTTTCTCCTTTTGGCTGGATCGTGGTCATCATGTCGACCTCTCTCTTCCTGCTTATGACCCCTGAAAATCCCGTTGCAGCCCTTCAGAGACCGCTTTCTCTCCGGCCCTACGCCCTACAGGGATCCATATTCCAATTCCACCTTCAATTCCCGTGTCATTAATTCCTTTACGGCCTCCCGGGGATCCTTTTCTTTATAAAGGACATGATATACCTGGCGGATAATCGGCATCTCAACACCCATCTTTTTGCCCAGCTCGTATGCGGAGCGTGCCGTCCGGACCCCTTCGGCCACCATGCGCATCCCCCCCGTGATCTCATCCAGCGCCATTCCCTCGCCGATCTTCAGCCCCACCGTCCGGTTCCGGCTCAGATCGCCCGTACAAGTGAGCACCAAGTCCCCTATCCCCGCCAGCCCTGAAAGGGTATGCGGGTTGGCGCCCATGACCACTCCCAACCGCGTAATCTCCGCAAGGCCCCGGGTGATCAGTGCGGCCCGGGCGTTGCTCCCCATCCGAAGCCCGTCCACCGCGCCCGCCGCAATGGCGATGACGTTCTTCAATGCACCCGCGAGCTGGGCCCCGACAAGGTCATCGCTGGTATACACCCGGAACGCATCCGTGGAAAAAAGGCGCTGCAACCTCTCGGCCAGGCGGATGTCCGGGCTGGCGATGGTCACGGCGGTCGGCATCTCCCGGCTGACCTCCCGCGCAAAACTGGGGCCGGCCAGGCAGGCGAAGCGGGCCATCACCCCCGGGCCCAGGACGCTTTCCGCCACCTGCGACATGATCATCAGGGTCTCGTTTTCAATTCCCTTTGTCGCCGCAAGGAGGCACGCTCCGGGTTCAAGGGCCGGCGCCATCTCCTCGAGGACCCCTCTGAAAACATGGGACGGGATGACCAGGAGCACAAGGTCCTTGTCCCTCAGCGCCGCTTCATAGGTGCGAACGGCCCTGAGGCCGGGCGCCAGCGACACCCCTGGCAAAAAAACACCGTTGACCCCTTCCCTGCGGATCTGGTGATAAACCTCTTCTTCCCGCACCCACAGGTCCACGGGGATTCCCTTCCCCGCCAGAAGGTTGGCCAGCGTCGTGCCCCAGCTACCGGCACCGATCACCGCAACATTCCGGATCTCTGACACGCCTTCTCTTTCTCTCACTTCTGCTCCCCTGTCGGCGTTCGACGCTGACGGGTCCGTTCCCTCACCCCGGGATTTCCCTTACAGCAAAACACCCGTCCCCGATCGCTCGGAGGGCCCCCGGAGACAGGGTCTATTCCTCCTCCATGAGGCGGGCCACACCCACCACTTTTTCGTCCTCTCCCAGGTGGATCAAACGGACACCCTGGGTGTTTCGGCCGATAACCGAGATATCCGCCACGCGCATGCGGATGATCTTTCCGTGTTCGGTGATAATCATCAACTGATCCTGATCACTTACCTGGTACGAATGCACCACAGGACCATTTCTCAGCGTCGTTTTGATGGTGACCACTCCTTTTCCGCCCCTGTGCTGGGGCCGGTATTCCTCTGTCCGGGTCCTTTTTCCATAGCCGTTTTGGGTGACCGTCAGGATGGTGGCGCCTTCTTTCAGGACCTCCATACAGACGACTTCGTCATCCTCATCCATGCGGATTCCGATGTTTCCCGCCGCGACCCGTCCCATGACCCGGAGATCCTTTTCCCGGAACCGGATCGATTTTCCCATCCGGGTGGTCAGGAGAATATCCTGTTCGCCGCTGGAAAGACGGGCCGCGATAAGCTCATCCCCTTCGCGAATCTTGAGGGCCACGATACCCCCGGTCCGCGGTCTGCTGTAGGCCTCCAGCAGGGTCTTTTTCACCAGGCCTTTTTTTGAAGCCATCATCACATACCGCTCTTCCTCAAAATTCTTCACGGAAAGCGTGGTCGCCACGCGTTCGCCCTTTTTAAGGTCCAGCAGGTTGATGATGGCCTTTCCGCGCGACATCCGCCCCGCCTCCGGGATTTCATGCACCTTCTTCCAGTAGACCCGTCCCATGTTCGTAAAGAAAAGAAGATAGTCATGTGAGGAGGCCACGAAAAGGTGTTCCACAAAGTCCTCGGCCTTCGGCTTGACACCGGTCATCCCCTTCCCGCCCCTTCTCTGGGCGCGGTAAAGGCTGATGGGGTTCCGCTTGATATACCCGTGATGGCTGATGGTAACCACCATCTCTTCCTGGGCGATCAGGTCCTCCAGGTTGATCTCTCCCTCGTCTTCAAGGATCTCCGTCCTCCGCTCATCCCCGTACTTCTCCTGTATCTGCCGGGTCTCCTCCTTGATGATCTGAAGAACCATGGCCGGGTTTTCGAGAATGGCCTTAAAACGGGCGATGTTCTTGATCAGGTCCTCGTATTCCGCATTGATCTTTTCCCTTTCAAGGCCCGTCAGCCGGTGCAGCCGCATGTCCAGAATGGCCTGGGCCTGGATATCGGAGAATTCAAAGTCCTGGATCAACCGGGGCGTGGCCTCTTTCGC
>CAZCVB010000202.1:0-4522 GCA_964501805.1 uncultured Desulfobacteraceae bacterium
GCATCCGGTCCAGGAATGTGGTCACGGACGGCCGAAACATCTCCGATACCATCCTCCGGCTGCTGATTCGCTCCGGTGAAATCACGGAATCCGCGCCGGCGCTCCTCAGCTTCGGCGCCATTTTTTTGAATTGTTCCAACTTGGCCACGATCCTGAACCGGCCGCCCACTTCCCGCCTTCTCTGGCTCAGGAACATAACGGTGAACAGATTGTCTTTTTCATCCGGAAGCGCCACGATCACACCCGCGGCATGGGCGAGACCCGCCTCCTCGATCCGCTCGTCATGCGTGGCGTCTCCCACGATATAAAGAAGGTCCTCGAATTCCGGGAGCACCTCCCGGATCCGATCCTCCGACCGGTCAATCACCACGAAAGGACGCCGGGTTTTTTTCAGCTCCTCCATCATATAAACCCCCGCCCGTCCCGCCCCCAGGATGATGTAGTGCCCCCGGAGGGCGGAAATGAGTTTTCGCATCCGGTTGCGGCGTCTCTTGGCAAGCATGTCCGTGGCGACGATCGATTCCGTGATCACCCCCACCACGTACAGCAGGGAACTCATGCCGAAGAGGATGATCAGAATGGCGAATCCCTCGACGACATAAGGGTTGGCCCCCTCCGGCATGTTGTTCCTGGGCGTGAAGTCCCCGTAACCCACGGTGGTCAGCGTCACCACGGTCAGGTAGAGGGCGTCGATAAAGGTGAGACGGTCCAGGAGAAAATAGAAACCGGCCGTTCCCACGGCAAAAACGGATGAGATAAGGATCAGGGCCTTGATGATTCTCTTTCGTATCAGGATATCCATTTCACGGGATGGGTCCGCCCGGCCTTTGCTCAACCAGGGGAAAAGGAGGGGCCGTCCCGCGCGGGCGGAAGGTAACGGGACGATGGAGGCTCCGGCTGTCACCGAGATGATAGGGAAAGCGGATCAAAACATCAACCGGTTTCTACCGGACGGCGACCGGGGGCACGGTATTTTTTGTTTGCAAATTTTCCGGCAGGTCTTACAATTGAAATATTCCGGACCAGGTCATGAAATTCCGTGACCTTTTACGGGTGTGCGGATCTTTAACAAAGAAGTGCTTCTGTTTGCGGGAGGGAAAAAACAAAATGCCCATATATGAGTTCAAATGCAAAGAATGCGGAAAGGTCTTTGAGCATCTCTGCTTTCGAAGCGACGATGAAGACCGGGTGAGCTGCCCTTCCTGCGGGAAAACAGCCACCGAAAAACTCCTGTCCGTCTTTTCTTCCGGATCGGGCGGGGAAACGGGCGGCGTGTCCGCCGGTTCATGCGCTTCGCCGGGCGGATTTTCCTGAGCAAGCTGATCCACGGCGGCCGGGCGCCGCCGAGGGAGAGGGGCGTAAACCCGTCCCCGGGTACCCATGGAGACAAACGAATTCCATCCACGGAAAAAGGAGAGGCCGGTGAGTGTCTGGATTTTCCTGTTGATCATTTTGGCCTGGTTCCTGCTTCAGGCCTATATTTTGCCGAAATTCGGCATCTCCACATGACTGCGGAACAGTTGCCGGGTCGGCGACACGCAGGAACAGACAAAGGCGCCGCTCAAGAAAACAGGGACGCCCGAACCTTGAACAACGGAGGGGGGGGACGCCGGATTTCCGGGCCAATACCGGTTTCCGGGCGTGCCTCCCGGGAACGGAAGACCGGCCGATTCCCGGGCATTCATCCTGTCGATGGCCTTTCCCACCGCCTGGAGCAGCTCCAGGTCTTTCCGCCCCTTTACCTTCATACTCTCATGTCCATCGATCTTCAGGAAATAGAGACGTCCCGTCTTGCGGATGCCCGAAAAACGGTTTTCGATCCGCCACGGGGTATGAATGGGGAGCACCGTGTTGCGCCACGACAGAACTCCGTAATGGATCTCAATGCCGGAGGGCGTCACCCGCACCACGCTGAAGCCGAAAAAACGGCTGTTGAAAAACCAGAGTACCAGGAGGATCCAGACGAAACAGACGAGGGTGTGCCGGGGCTTTTTTTCAAGAAGAAAGCGGCCGAACAGGAAGACCACCACGCCCAGGGAAAGGAGCATGGCGGTATTCTGGACCCAGAGGGAACGGATGACAAATGTCTGCTGCATCACCGGTTTAACCTGTTTTTCAGTGGAGGAGAAGGCACCCTCAAGACCGACCGCGCCGGAACCTTTTCCTTGACACCGGAAAAATCCTTGTGATAGATTTCACAAAAAATTCTGCCCCCTCTGACCCCGCTTCCTTCTCCCGAAGGACCCCGCCTTTCGGCGGGAAAGCGGTTTTTGACGACAGGCCAGCGCAAATACAGATCCGGAGGCCGGAGACCGGTTTTCCAATACGTCTCTGCGGCATTGGGGCGACAGCCCTCACAAAAAACGGGCGTCCGGAGCCCGCAGGCAGAAAGGCGGGAGGACGCGATGTCATGTTCCTGACCGGTTTTCCGTCCATGCCCATGGATCGCGTACAGAAGGAGGAAGTACGATCATGAAGATCTTCAAGGCGTTTTTGGCGTTTTTCATCATTCTGCCAACCCTTTCGGCGACATCGGTATGGGCCGGGCACGGCGGCGCGGCCGGGCCTCCGGGCGCGGTCGTTCGGGGAGGCGATACCATCAATGTCTCGGGCATCATCTATGACAATCACAAGGCCCCCATCGACGAGGTGGAGGTAACGATCCGTCTCAACGGCAAGGTGGTGGACCGGGTTGTTACGGCCCATAATGGCAAGTATGTCTCCCGCTTTCAACTGAAAAAAAGCGAGGTCCCCACCGCCGTCATCCATGTCGAGGCATACAAGGCCAGCTTCAAGAAAGGTTCTCTGGAATTCAGGGGATCGGAGCTGGCGCGAAGCGGGGACCACCTGTTCATCAGCGAAGACATCACCCTCCCCCGGGTCCTGGGCCCGGCCTTCTGGATCTCCACGGTCGTCTTTGTCCTCGCCTATATCCTCATCGCCTTCGAACTGCTGCACCGGACCATCGCCGCCATGCTGGGGGCCTCCCTGATGCTGGTCATCTCCTATACCATCGGGACCCTCAACCCCGCGTTTCATATCTTCTCCTTCGAGGCCGCCATCGCCTCCATCGACATGAACGTGATCTTTCTGCTCATGGGCATGATGATCATCGTCGGCATATTGAAACATACCGGGGTTTTCCAGTGGTGCGCCTACATGTCGTACCGCCTGGCAAGGGGGAAGGTGTTTCTCCTGGCCGTATATCTCATGGTATTCACGGCCTTTACTTCCGCATTCCTGGACAACGTAACCACCATGCTGCTCCTCACGGGGGTGGCCATCGAGATCTGCATCTCCCTCTCCATCAACCCCCTGGCCATGCTCCTTCCGCTCATCCTGGCCTCGAACGTGGGCGGCACGGCCACCCTGATCGGGGACCCGCCCAATATCATGATCGGTTCCCACGCCGGGCTCACGTTCATGCACTTCGTTGAGGCCCTGGCCCTGATGTGCGGCCTCACCATGGTAGCCCTCATCATATACACGAAGCTGGTCTGGGGGAAGTCCTTTGCCGCGGCCAAGGTAGAGGACATCGAGAAGCATATCCAGGAGCTGAAGGAAAAATACCGGATCACCGATCCGTCGCTGCTCAAATACGGGCTCGGCGTGCTGGCATTTGCCGTGTTCCTCTTCCTCAGTCACGGCTACTGGCACATGGAGGTGAGCATCGCCGCGCTGATGGGCGCGTCGGTCCTGCTGAGCATCTCCATCATTACCGGAAAGGTGAACCTGCTGGCGCTCATTGAAAAAGACATCGAGTGGCCCACCCTCATGTTCTTTATTTTTCTTTTTATCATTGTCGGGGCCGTGGACGCGAGCGGGCTCCTGGCCCTTATCGCCGACTGGATCATGAAGCTCTCGGAAGGGAATTTCGTGGCCGCCTGCAGCCTGATCATCTGGGTGGCCGCCATCGTGTCCGCCTTTGTGGACAATATTCCGTTCACCGCCACCATGCTGCCCATCGTGACCTACCTCAGCACGGTCATTCCCGGGTCCGCCAACACCCTGTGGTGGGCCCTGGCCATCGGTGCCTGCTTCGGAGGGAACGGGACCATCATCGGTGCGTCCGCCAACGTGGTCACCATGGGGATCGCCGAGTCCAAGGGATACCGGATGAGTTTCATCGGCTTCATGAAAATGGCCTTCCCTTTCATGGTCATCAGCGTCCTCATCGGCCATATCTGGCTCCTGACGGTCCGGCCCCAATAGGTGGAACCCGGAACACCGGTTCCGTCGCCCCAAACGCCCCGCCGAACCGCCGGTGGGCGTTTGGGGGCGCACCGGAGAGGTCCTCCGCCTACACCGGCCATTTCAAGGGATCCGCTTCATTCATGGAAGCAATCCTGTACCCTCCCACAAAAAAACCCGCGCGCGGATCACCGCGCCGGATCCAGCCGAAAGATCCGGTCCGAAAGTCGCCGGACCTGGTCCAGGTAATGGGAAACCACGATGAGGGTCATCAGCCGGGAGGCACCGAGAGACATCCCTGCCGCCCGGAGGGACCTGGGGACCGCCTCGA
>CAZCVB010000203.1:0-4521 GCA_964501805.1 uncultured Desulfobacteraceae bacterium
GTCTTCGCCTGAAGGCGAGGGTTTTTCTCCCATTCCCAGAATGGGACAATAAAGGAGACGTCCCACATGTCCAGAGTCTGTGAAATCTGTGGAAAGAGACCCGTTGTCGGGTACAATGTCAGCCACGCACACAACAAGACCAAGACCCGCTGGTACCCCAATCTTCAAAAGGTGCGGTGCGTCCAGGACGGCCGGATCAAGAGGATGCGGGTCTGTACCGGTTGCATCAAGTCCGGACGGGTGGTCAAACCCTGACACCCGCGCGAGATCCGCCCGTGGACGCCGCTCCCGGCCCTCCATGGGCGCATGCCCCATCCGACTTTCCCGCCCCCGTTGCCGGCCGCGCTACAGGCGCTCCACGATGAGGACGTTCTTGACCTTCTTGATGGCCCGGATGATCTCCTGAAGCTGGCGGTAACTCTTCACCTCGATGGTAAACGCGGCGATCCCCTTGTTGTCCACCGTGGTCCTGACGTCGGCCCCGATGATGTTGGCGTCCTTCTGGGTGATCAGGGCCGTGATATCCGCCAGCATCCCCTTTCGCTCCACGCTGGTCACCCTCAAATCCACGGTGTACACCTCGTCTCCGGAAGGCTTCCATGACACCTCCACCAGCCGTTCCGGGTCGGCCTTGAGGATATGCCGGCAATTTCGGTGGTGGATGGTGATGCCTCTTCCCCGCGTGATAAACCCGATCACCGACTCCCCGGGCACCGGGTGACAGCAGTTGGCGAAACGGATCAGCATGTCGCCCACGCCCTTCACCTTGATGCCGTTATCCCCCCGCCGCCGCTTGATCCGGCCCACCACCTTTTTGACCAGGCCCGGAAACCGCTCCTCCTTTCCCCCCAGCCGGAGTTTGAGCCGCCCCGTCACCTGCTTGGGAGACACCTTCCCGAAACCGATCTGCGCGATGAGATCCTCGACGGAATGAAACGAGAGTTCCCCGGCGATCGCCGCCAGTTGCTCGCTTTTCAGGAGATTGGGAAGGGTGATGTGTTCCCGTTCCAGGGCCTTTTCCAGGATGCTCTTGCCGAGGGCGATACTCTCATCCTTTTCCTGGCTGTTGATCCACTGGCGGATCCGGGTCTTGGCGCGGGGGGTTTTGACGAAATCCAGCCAGTCCTTGCTGGGATGCTGTCGGGGTGAGGTAATGATGTCCACGATATCGCCGGTCTTCAGCTCGCTTCGGAGCGGCACCATCTTCCCGTTGATGCGGGCGCCCATGCATTTTTCCCCCACCTCCGAGTGAATGCTGTAGGCGAAATCGATGGGCGTGGCCCCTTTTGGAAAGGCCTTGACCTCTCCTTTCGGCGTGAAAACATAGACCTCGTCCGAGAAGAGGTCCATGCGGACGCTCTCCAGGAATTCGGCCGGGTCCTTCAGGTTCTTCTGCCACTCCAGGAGCTGGCGCAGCCAGGCGAACTGCTTTTCATCGGTCTTTCCGACGGCCGCCCCCTCCTTGTATTTCCAGTGGGCCGCGATGCCCTCCTCGGCCACGCGGTGCATGTCCCATGTCCGGATCTGGATTTCCATTCTCCGGCCCGACGGTCCCATCACCGTGGTGTGGAGAGACTGGTACATGTTCGGCTTTGGAAAGGAGATGTAGTCCTTGAAGCGGCCCTGGACCGGCCGCCACATGGCGTGGATATGGCCCAGGGCCTCGTAACATTCCTTTATGGTATTCACGATTACGCGAAATCCATGGATATCGTACACCTGGCCGACCGCCAGCCCCTGACTGACCATCTTCTTGTAGATACTGTAAAAATGCTTGTCCCTCCCGGTGACCCGGGCCTTGATGTTGACCTCCTCCAGCCTGCGGGAAATGAGTTCCCGGATTTCGCGGATAAAGTTTTCGGTCTCCCCCCGTCTCTGGGCGATCAGGTTTTTGATCTCCCTGTATATCTGGGGCTCCAGGTAATACAAGCACAGATCTTCCAGGCCCGACTGCATCCAGTGGATCCCCATCCGCCCGGCCAGGGGCGCGTAGATGTCGAGGGTCTCCTTGGCGATCGCCTGCTGCTTGTCCAAAGACTGGAACCCAAGGGTCCTCATATTGTGGAGACGATCCGCCAGCTTTACGATAATCACACGGATATCGGAAGACATGGCAAGGATCATCTTCCGAACGTTCTCGGCCTGCCGCTGTTCCCGGCTGGAAAAGTGCATCTTGCTGATCTTGGTGACGCCGTCCACGATGTTGGCCGTCTCTTCGCCGAAGAGGCGCCGGATCTCATCCCTGGTGGCATGGGTGTCCTCCAGGGTATCGTGGAGAAGCCCGGCCACGATACAGATCACGTCCATTTTCATCCTGGCGAGGATATGGGCCGCTTCCAGGGGGTGGGAAAGATAGGGCTCGCCGGAGAGGCGGATCTGCCCCTGGTGGACCTTGGCCGAATAGACGTAGGCCTTCTGCACCAGTTCTATGTTGGCGGCCGGATGATACTTCAGGATCTCCGACGTGATATCATTCAAGCGAATCATAGAGACCGGCTATTTCCCCCGAAATAACGGCAGGGGCCTCCGCCAGTGGAACCTCCACCGGTTTCGCGTCCCGCCGCTTTTTGATTTCCACCCGTCCGTTTTTGATCCCCTTGACCCCCACCGTGACGCGTAAAGGGATGCCGGTCAGGTCGGCGTCATTGAATTTCACGCCCGCCCGTTCTTCCCGGTCGTCAAGCAGGACGTCCACGCCCGTCTCCTTCAGACGATGATAGATCTTTTCAGCCGCTTCCCTCACGGCGCTGTCATGCATCTGGAGCGGCAGGACGGTCACCTCGAAAGGCGCGATGGGGACGGGAAAGATGATACCGTTTTCGTCGTGGTTCTGCTCGATGGCCGCGGCCACCGTTCTGCCCACGCCGATGCCGTAGCACCCCATGATGATGGGCGTCTCCCGCCCCTCCTCGTCCAGGAACAACGCCTTCATGGCCTCGCTGTACTTGGTCCCCAGCTTGAAAATATGGCCCACCTCGATACCCCGTCCGAACCGGATGGGACCGCCGCAACGGGGGCACGGGTCCCCGGGCATGATCACCCGGATATCACCATAGAGGTCCACCTCGAAATCACGGCCCGGATTCACGTTTTTCAGGTGGAGGTCCTCCCGGTTTCCACCGGTCACGGCATTCCTCATGACACTGACGGCATGGTCCGCAACGATCTTTACCCCGAGGCCGGACGGCCCTGCGAATCCAGGGGAGGCGCCGGTGGTTTCCGCCACCAGCTCCGGGTCCGCCATTTCCACCTCCTGAGCGCCCAGGAGATTTCTCAGCTTGGCCTCGTTCAGCTCATGATCTCCCCGGAGCAGCACAGCCACCGGTTCTCCATCCGCAACCAGGATCAGGGTCTTGATGATCTGATCCGGGGACACGGACAGGAAGCCCGCCACCTCCTCGATGCTCCTGACATCCGGGGTGTCCACGGCCTTCACCGGTTTCAGGGGCGTCGGGTCCGGGGTCTCCGCTTCGACCGGCCCGGCTACCTCGGCCTTCTCCAGGTTCGCGGCGTATTCGCACCGGGAACAGTTGACGATCTGGTCCTCGCCCGTTTCCGCCAGGACCATGAACTCATGGGAATAGCTGCCGCCGATGGCGCCCGAGTCGGCCTCAACGGCCCGGAACCGGAGGCCGCACCGCGCGAATATCCTGCAATAGGTCTCCCGCATGATCTCGTAGCTCCGGTTGGCGCCGTCGTTGTCCACATCAAAGCTGTAGGCGTCTTTCATGATGAATTCCCGGCCGCGCATGAGACCGAACCGGGGCCGGATCTCGTCCCTGAACTTGGTCTGGATCTGGTAAAAATTGACCGGCATCTGCTTGTAGGAATGGATCTCCCGCCGCACCAGGTCGGTGATGATCTCCTCGTGGGTGGGGCCGATGCAGGCCTCGCGGTTGTGCCGGTCCTTGAACCGCAGGAGTTCCCGGCCATAATAGTCCCACCGGCCGCTTTCCCGCCAGAGTTCCGCCGGCTGGACCGCCGGCATCAAAATCTCGATGGCCCCGGAACGGTCCATCTCCTCCCGGATGATCTGTTCCACCTTCCGGACGGACCGGAGTCCCATGGGAAGATAGGTGTAGATCCCGGACGTCAGTTTCCGGATCATACCGGCCCGGAGCATCAACTGATGACTGACGATTTCGGCCTCGGCCGGCACCTCTTTGTACGTGGGGATAAAATACCTTGAATATCGCATAACACGTCCTTGTTTTTGTTCTGAGGTCCTTATTCTCTCATATCACTTGAATCCTGCACAGGCAATTTCAAAGCCCGGAGGATAAAAAACGGCTCCCTCGCCCGATGTCACGCCCGGGAACCCGCCCGTCCCTCATTATGCAACAACCGCAGGTCCTTCCCGCCCTTCACATCCCGTCAGGGAGAACCCGGGGAGTTCCCTGAAATATTCCCTCCGGATGGCCGCAACAATCCCTCTCAACGGTCGCCATGCCAAGGCCGCAGGGGCCGGGTGTTGTTTTTAAACGGTCCTGCCGATGGCTTGCAATGGTCACGGCAGTGGGC
>CAZCVB010000204.1:0-4521 GCA_964501805.1 uncultured Desulfobacteraceae bacterium
CGCGTAATCTCATAAATTATAGCGAATCGTGTTATCACAGGCCGCAAACGCAAGTGAGAGATACTGCTTCGCCTGGTCCGGATGGCACTGCTGGCAGGTGGTGATGGTGGGAAGCGTTACCCTGTCCACGTCCCTGGCGCTCATGTGGGCGTCTCCGTGGCAATCGGCGCAGCTCAGGGTCCCCGCCATCTTCGACCGGTGAAAATCCTTTACCGCCTTGGGTGAAATCTTGATATGGCAGTCCTCGCACTTGGATGGAAGGGCGTTTGCGCCGGTGGGAATCAGGAACAGCCACGCCGCGAGGGAAAGGCAGCAGGCAAGCGCTCTCTTGTGGATCATTTTGACCTCCTTGGCGGGAACGCGCACGCATCCCTGATGGATCATGCGTCACGGGCCGTCGGGCCCGCTGGTTTTCATGACCGTCCCGGGGATGACCGGCCCCGGGAGAGTCTGTCTCAGGCTGTTATCTAATCCATACAAGGGATTGATGTCAAGGATTTCACCGCCGGGACGCTTCAGCGCGGCGGGGCCTCGTTTCCTTTTCCGAACGGGCCAGCTCCCGGATGTTTTCCCGTGCCTTTTCCTCGTCCACGAAGTGAAAAAGGATCGCGCCTGCAAGGAACAGGACCAGGAGGGAGCCTATGCTGAACCGGGACGCCGTCTGGCCGATCCGTGCCGCCTGTTCGGGTGACGCGCCCGGCGGCATCAGGATGCGCCGCACGGCGAGCCCGGTCACCCCCATCAGGACCGGGCCCGCGATGACGGCGAATTTTCCCAGCATGTTGTAGAACCCGTAGAATTCCGCCGCCTGTTCCCCGGGAATCAGCCGGGAATAGTAGGATCGGCTCAGGGCCTGGATTCCGCCCTGGACAAGGCCCACCATGACGGCAAGGATGTAAAATTCGTACCTCCGGGTCATCATGACGCCCCAGACGGTGATGAACATGTACACGCCGATGGCGAGATAGATCGACTTCCGGGCCCCCCAGCGTTCACCCAGCTTCCCGAACACGAGGGCCGCCGGGAACCCCACGAACTGCACGAGCAGGAGAGCGGCGATCAGGTCCCCGGAATCGAACCCGATGGACATGCCGTAATCCACGGCCATGCGGATGATGGTATCCACCCCGTCGATGTAAAACCAGTAGGCCAGGAGAAAAAGGAACACCATTTTCAGGTGCCGGGCCTTTCGCAGTGTTCCTGTCAATTGTCGGATCCCGCCCCGGAAGGCGGGCTCCCGGTTTCCGGATGTTTCCGGCGACGGATCCTCGCGGACCCAAAGGAGGGTGAAAAGGGTGAAGCCGCCCCACCACGCGGCCACGCAGACGAACGACCACCGGATCGCCTGGGAAGGGCCGGCCAGGCCGAAGACGCAGGGATGCGTGACCATGAGCACGTTGACCAGAAAGAGGAGACCGCCGCCCAGGTACCCCATGGCGTATCCGAGGCCGGAGACCGCGTCGATCCGGTCCCGTCCCGCCACGACGGGCAGGAGGGAATCGTAGAACACGTTGGCCCCCGAGAACCCGATCACGCCCAGGCCGTAGACGAGAATCGCCCATTCCCACTGCCCCTCTCCGACCACAAAGAGGGCCGCGGTCATGAGCACCCCCAGATAGGCGAAGAGGGCGAGGAATTTTTTCCTGGCCGATCCCCTGTCCGCAACCGCGCCCAGGACCGGGGCCGTGAGGGCCACCAGGAGTCCGGCGGCGGCGTTTCCCAGGCCCAGTCGGGCCGTGCTCAGGTTGACATCAGCGCCGACGCTCCAGTATCCCTTGAAAAAGAGCGGAAAAAAACCGGCCATGACCGTCGTGGCGAAGGCCGAGTTGGCCCAGTCATACAGCGCCCACCCCCATACGGCCTTTTTTCTTTTGTTCAGCATGGCGGTCTCCGGCGGAATCTTCAGGATCAAGGGCTATCCACCTTTTCGGGAAGCGGGCAGGGGAGATGCGGGGTAAATTCGCCCTTGACCCGCCGGCGGCCGTTGCCTATGCTTCGTTCCAACGGGATAACGGGGCTGATCGCCATTCGCCGCCTGTAAATGCCCGCCGGTCCCGGCGGAGATGTCCGTGGCCGGGGTCCCCGGCCCTTCCCGGAAATCCAGGGCCCTGAAAACAACCTTTTCCCCGCTGGCCCATGCTCCATATCATCCAGACCATTTTTCCCGTTTTTACCATTATCCTGCTGGGATGGATCCTCCGGCGAAAGGGATTCCTGCCGGCCGCCCTTATTGATCCGCTGAACCGGCTCGTCTATTATTTCGCCATCCCCGCCCTGATTTTCCGGAAGGTGGCGGCCTCTTTTGACGCCGATTTGATCCCCTTGTGCTGGCAACCTCGCCTATATCGGGCTGGCGGTGTGTTACTACCATCTGGGAGAAACAGGGCTCGCCCGCGCGGGTATCCTGGCCGGGTTATCCCCCGGGACCCTTTGTTTTACCCGCTTTTTTGAAGACGTCGAGAAGCGGGAGCGAAAAGGCCACTTCCGGCTGAAACCGCAGGTAAGTGGGGACGGGATAGCGGACGCCCCGGGCGTGCGTGTCGGCGAGTCCCTGGATCATGGTTTCGAGGTGGGACGCGGGAACGGCGTAGATCATCTCATGGTCCTGGGCCCCGGCCCATACCCGGTCCCCGTTGCCCGGCGCCACCACCTTCGGGGCCTGGTCCAGAAAGGCCGCAATCGCCCCCTCCGTGCAGGAGGCGGCCCGGCCGGAGAACGAACTGGTGACGGGTTCCCCGCCGCGGCAGGTGCTCCCGTGAAGGCAGCGCATGAGACGGGCCGGATTCAGGTAGATCAGGACCACGTCGGGCGGAACCTTTGTCCATTCCAGCGGGGAATAGACCACGGCGCCGCATTTGCCCGGTTCGAGGGTCCTGAAGGATTCAAACATCCGGACGGCGGCGGCCTCATCGGCCGCATAGTTCATCCGGGTCAGGAAGTCCACCGCCCCTTCCCGGTCCGCGGGCATCCAGCCGTGGGTATGCCCCGAGATGCCGCAGCCCAGGTCATCGGGGGTCATGGCCATGGTCCACCCGTATTTTCTCACCATGGCCGACACCTGGCAGTGGGCCAGTTTCACCCCCAGGTCCTTCAGAGGGAAGCGGGTCTTCTCCGGGATATCCGCCGTGCGCTCCAGGAATTTCACCGCCACCGGAAAGGTCTCAGGGTTCAGGTACCGTCGCAGCTCTTTGCCGATCTCGTGCCATTTTTTCATGGGCCGTTCCTCCTGTTTCGCGGTTATGAAGGGCCATCAGGCGGTGACGGTTTTTTCGCCTCTAAAATCGTTCCGGCTCAATGTCAATAACCGGGCCGCCTTTTCCGCGGCCCGTCCGTCCCCGTAAAATTCCGGCCTGGGATTGTTCGTCCCGGCGCGCCGGGCCGCATCGACGATTTTTTTCATGTCCGCCCCGACCACCACGTTCCAGCCCGCATCCACGGTCTCCACCCATTCCGTTTCCGTTCTCATCGTGACGCAGGGGACTCCGAAGAAGTATGCCTCTTTCTGCATGCCCCCGGAGTCGGTGAGGATCAGGCGGGCGTTCTGCTCGATTACCAGCATGTCCAGGTAGCCGAGCGGCTCGATCAATCGAATGGAAGCATTGCCGGCCGATGACGGCGGACCGTCATGGACCTTCCCGGAGCGCCCATGTTTTTGGCCGGGGCAATGGGTCAGGCCGAATTCGACCATTTTTTTCCGCGTGCGGGGATGAACGGGAAAGACGACCGGATCCCCGATTTCGGAAAAGGCGGCCAGGATATTGCGCAGGTTTTCAGGGTTGTCCGTGTTGGACGGCCGGTGGACGGTCGCCAGGAGATAATGTTTGGGTTCGAGTCCCAGGTCCTGAAGAATGGTGGATCGCCGGCGGGCGATTTCCGAGAATTGCAGAACCGCGTCGTACATGGTGTCGCCCACCAGATGGACGCCCTCGATAATCCCCTCGCGTGCCAGGTTGCGCACCCCCGCCAGCGTCGGGCTCAACAGCAGGACGGAACAATGATCGGTGAGCACGCGGTTGTGCTCTTCGGGCATCTCACGGTTGAATGACCGCAGACCCGCCTCCACATGGGCCAGCGGAATGCGCAGCTTGCAGGCGGCCAGGGCCCCGGCCAGGGTCGAGTTCGTGTCGCCGTAGACCAGCACCCGGGCGGGCTTTTCGGCCGTCAGCACCTCCTCGATCCGGATCAGCATCCGGCCGGTCTGCCATCCGTGGGGACCGGAGCCCACCCCCAGGTTGTAATCCGGTTCAGGTATCTCCAGGTCACGAAAAAAAACCGCCGACATCCTGTCGTCATAGTGCTGGCCCGTATGGATCAGGATCTCGGTATGGCCCGCAGACCGGAGGGCCTTGCTTACAGGGGCGGCCTTGATAAACTGCGGCCTGGCCCCGATGACGGTTACAATTTTCATCTTTTCTTAATTTCCATGGCAACATGCTTTATAGAATAGGCATGAAGGTATTTCCTTATTACGTTTGCCTCTCACTCTCGAATACAGGAATAAGGCGTTTGGATTTTGTCTCT
>CAZCVB010000205.1:0-4517 GCA_964501805.1 uncultured Desulfobacteraceae bacterium
AAGTCTTCGCCTGAAGGCGAGGGTTTTTCTCCCATTCCCAGAATGGGACAATAATGTCGCGCTGTGACACCTAAAATCTGCAAGCGTTGACCGAAGGCGGAGAGCGCGTCCACCGGGCGCTACTATTGCGGACACACGGACGATCTTGGACGCCGGGTGCGCCGGCATAATGACCCTGAATATCGAGGCAGCCGGACGACCAAAGTCTTTCCCGGCCCCTTTTTATCAGCCGCTCAACAGGAACTGCAGGAAGAGGCACACGCCGAGGATTCCCGCAAAGGCCCCCGTGAGGCAGACGGCGTATCGCATGGGGAAACGCCTTTCCCCCGTCTTCACCGGCATCTCCTGCCGTGCGGGCCGGACCTTTCCGGCAACCATGAAACTTCCGGCATAGCCCGCCAGAAAAGAAGAGAAAAAACCGATGGGGTTCCACCAGAGCCAGGAAACCGCGTTTCCGAAGAACCGCCAGATAAAGATATTCACTCCCACCCCGAGCACGAGCCCGAGGATCGCTCCCCGTTCGTTCGCCCTCCGCGTCATGATCCCCAGCCAGAAAACGGCAAGGATGGGACCGTAAAACGCCGATCCGATCTTGTTGACAAGGACCAGGACCGTCTCGGGCCCCCCGATCATGCCCAGCGCGAAGACGGTACAGAGTATCCCCCACCCCACGGTGAGCAACTTGGAAAGCCGCACCTCTTTTTTCCCGCCGATTTCTCTCAGGCGGGGGATGTATTTCTGGAGAAAATCGCGGAGCGCCACGGCGCTGAGGGAATTGAGCGCACTGTCCAGGCTCGACATGGAGGCCGCGAATATCCCCGCCACCATAAGGCCCAGCAGGCCGTGAGGCATGTACCGGAGAAGGAAGCAGGGAAGAAGAAAATCCGGGGATTTTCCTTCAAGCCCCGCCAGGAAACCGGGGTGATGGACAAGAAACGGGATCAGCAGGACACCGACGCCGCAATAGGTGATCACCAGGGGAAACCGGAGGAGGCCGTTGATCAGGAGGGCCTTCTGGGCCTCCCTTTCACCCCGTGTCGTGAGAAGCCGCTGGGTCTCGCTCTGGTCACATCCGTAATAGGACAGGTACAGGAAAAACCCGCCCACCAGCATGGGCCAGAAACCGAAGGTCTGGCCGTCTCCCAGGCCGCTCCCCGTCATCTGGAAAATCCCGAGGCGTTCCCCCGGCAGGTCCGGGGACGAAAGGCCGCCGCCGGGCATTCCGGAGAGGATGACCAGGCAGATGAGCGCGCCGCCCCAGAGGATGGCCAGCTGGATGATGTCGGAATAGATATCGGCCCGGATCCCGCCCAGCGTCGTATACGCGATGGAAACGATCCCGATGAGCAGAACGGTCTCGAAGAGCGGCAGGTCGAGGCATACGCTGGTCACGATGGACGTGGCCAGGAGCGCCACTCCCGAGGCCAGCCCCCGCGAGGCCATGAAGATAAAACCGAGGAGGCTTCTGACGGCAGGGCCGAAGCGCCGCTCCAGGTATTCGTAAATACTGATGACTCCCGTCCTGCGGTACATGGGCACAACGGTGCCCATTATCACGATCATGGCCAGGGGGATGGCGAACTCGTACTGAAGCCACTTCAGCCCGCCGCCGGGTTTCAGCGCGATAAACGCCGGCGCCCCGATGAGGCTGATGGCGCTGACCTGGGTCGCCACGATGGAAAGGGCCGCCTGCCAGGCAGGGATGCTGCGGCCGCCCACATAATAGTCCTCCTGGGATTCCTGCCGCCTGCCCACGAGGTAACTCATGGAGAGGATCACCAGGATATAGACCGCCAGTATGGCCCAGTCCAAGAGGTTCATCCATGCCCTCCGATCAGCGGCGGGACGGTGCCCTTTTGCGGCGAATGCGCGCCGGGGAAAGGGGAAAGAGACGCCCGGAGTGCTTCCTGACGGGCGCCTTCAGGATGCCTGCCGGGGCGGCTCCCGGTCAAGCGCCTGCAGATTCCGCCTGGCGAAATCGATATCCGGGTCCAGTTCCAGGGCCAGGCGGTAATACCGGATCGCCTGATCCCTGTCTCCCATGTCACGGTAATTGGATGCGATGTTGGCGTAGTCGATGGCGGACGCCGGATTGATCCGGATCACATTCCGGAAACAACGGATGGCCTTTTCGTGCTCCTTGAGCTTGAAATAACAAAACCCCATCAGGTTATGGATATCGGTCCGGTCCCGGTCGCAGGCCTCCGCCTTTTCAAGGACCGCGATCGCATCCCGGTAGCGTTCCATCTCCTTGAGAGCAACGGCCATGTAGGAATAGATGCCGGGGATATCCTCACGGTTGGGACCCATGTCCAGGGCCTGTTCAAAACAGGCCAGCGCCGTGGACGGATCGTTCAGCGCAAGATGGGACTGCCCCAGGTAAAACCGGATGTAATATCTTCCGGGGAGGACCTTCTCCATCCGTGTCAGCTCCCGCACGGCCCATGCCGGATCCCCGGCCTCCGCCACCAGCTTGGCGGCGAACATACCCACGCCGGTACCGGCGGCCCGTTCCCTGAAGTGGGCCCCCGGCACCATGGTGTAAATCGCCGGGATTCCAAGCCGTGGATGAGTCACGTCCACCGCGAAGACCGGCATTCCCCTTCCGGCCAGGGTCCGGACGCATTTTTCCGTCTCGATCCGGATATTGTCATGGGAGAGGTCCGGCAGGGTCCCGATGGCCACGGCCCGACCGGGCTCCATGACATACGCGGCCGCGGAAAGGTCCGTAAATTTGGGAAGGCCGCTGGCCACGTAATTGCCCCCCGTATTGAAATCGCCGGCCAGTTGCGCCACCTCCGTAAGGGCGCGGATAAGCGATTTTTCCGGGTTCGGCGTGGTGCCCGCGGTCCAGACGATTTCACTTTCGGCCGGGAACGTGACCGGGTCATAGGCGAGGACCGCCACGGTGGGGATGCCGGTATCCAGCGAGAAATCAGAGGCAAACAGGCGGATGCCGGCAACGCGGTACTTCCGGATCAGGTCCGCGGCCAGGGGATCCCGCACCGAATCGAGATCTATGGCCGGAACGGAGACGCGATTCCGGCTGACCAGCGACGAGACATGCCGTTCCACCACCTCGCAGATCCCCTGGAGAAGCGCCTCCTCCCTGCAATTGCCCGCCGATGACCCGTTGAATTCGTTGATGGCGAAAAACCAGTCAAACGGGACGAGCACCGGTTCGTCCCGGGTCAGGTCGTGACCCCGGGCCCACCTGAGGGGCAGGCGGGAAAAGACTTCGAGGGCACGGTCCCGGTCTTCCGATTCATCATGCACGGAGCGCGCCACAGCCTCGAAAGGGATCGCGTGATCCTTCAGGTTCGGATAGGTCTCGGTGAAAAAATTTTCCGGCGCCGCCATGAAGCTGTAGAGGCTGAACCGCTCCACCAGCTCCATCACGGCGCTGGCCTCGGCCTGCTCCGGCGTGCCGCCCTTTCCCATCTGCTTCCGGCTCCCGATGACCGCGGCCGCGTCCTTCCCGCAGACACTGAAATAGACCGGGATCCCCAGGCGGCCGTTATCAATGCGGACCGTCTCCTCCAGGATATCCAGGTCCAGGGTCTTCAGCTTTTCCCTGAACCGGCGCACCGTCTCGGCGGGCGGCACGACCTTGTCCAGGTCCAGGGTGTATTTTTTGTATGCGTCTTCCAGTCTCATCCGTTTCCCCGTGTCCTTACGTTCGTTTCCATTTTCCCCGGCGGCTCAAAGGGAACGGTTCAGGCTCCCGCAGACATAACCTTCCAGGTCCAGGGCCACGTGCCTGAACCCGATTTTCCGCAGTGCCCCCGCCACCGCGTCCCGGACGCCGTCCGCCAGCAGGTCCTTCAACCGCGCGGGTTCCACCTCGATCCTGACCACCGCGCCATGGTGACGGGCCCTGACGTTCAGGAATCCATGTTCCAGGAGGACCGTCTCCGCCGCGGCGATCATGCGGATTTTTTTCTCCGTGATCCGGTCCCCGTAAGGAATCCGGGTGGCCAGGCAGGACTGGGCCGGAAGGTCCCAGCCCGTCAGACCCATCTCCTTTGAGAGAAAACGGATCTCCTCCTTCACAAGCCCCGCCTTCATGAGCGGCGCGGCCACGCCCGCCTCTTTGGCGGCCCGCATGCCCGGCCGGAAATCCGCCCGGTCATCCAGGTTGGCGCCGTGGACCACGTGCCGCGCGCCCGTGTCTTTCGCGATCCCGGAAAGACATTCAAACAGGTGCCGCTTGCACACGTAACACCGGTCAGGGCCGTTTTGCAAAAAGGCCGGGATCTCCATCTCGCGGGTCGGGAACACCACATGGCGGATCCCCCGTTCCCGGGCGAACCGGACGGCCGCATCCGTTTCCCGGTCCGGATGGATAATGGACCGGGCGGTTGCCGCCGCCACCTTTTTCCCGAGGGCCTCATGGGCCGCGGCCAGGAGGAACGCGCTGTCCACGCCGCCTGAAAATGCAACCAGGAGAGAGCCCATCGAACCCAGATTCCGAAGGAGCGCCTCTTTTTTTTCTCGCGCGAGATCCTCGTTCATAT
>CAZCVB010000206.1:0-4472 GCA_964501805.1 uncultured Desulfobacteraceae bacterium
GACACGATGTCCGGAAGCGCTGGAGGCCATCTCTTCTCCTGCGCTGTTTTCGGACCCGGAGCGGAAGGAAAGCGAGGCCGTCCCGAGTGGATGAGCGGAATCAAGAGGGAAGAACCTCGCGCTTCTCCGCCCGGAAAAAGACCCGTGGTTGCTGGATGATGGGGAGGCTTCCGGGTTCTTCATGTTACGGTCCGAAAAGGGGCGAGGTGCATGTATTTACTGCTGAATATACCGAGACCTTTGCAAAACGCCCCCTTTTGCCCGATTTCGGCGTCAGTCTCAAATTTCAATCCTCAAAATACTCAGTGTATTCCTGCGGTTAAAATTTTCGCCTTTCTGGAACCTGGCCAAAATTGAGCATTTTTCAAAGGTCTCATACCGGGGTGCAACCGGGTCTTCCCGGCAGGGACGATCCGCCCCTTTTGCCTTGACTCCATCAGGAAATTGCATTAATTATTAGCGTTTAATTGTAAACAGGTTCGCGCCCGCAAAGGGCCGATTTTCTCCGCGTTCGATTTCCCCGTGCAATCCCGTTTCTTGGGGATGGGTTCCCGTTTACGCGATTTTCGTGCCTGCCTTTTCGTTGCACGCGGACGGGTCAGGCACGGTAACGAACTCGTAATGCGTCATCAGGCCGGACGGAACAGGAATTTGCGCCTTTTGTGGGGGTGCGCGAAACTGGAATCCGTGTCCCGCCTTTGGCGGGCGTACCGGCTAAAACAAAAGAGGATGTTTTGCAGAAATCTCAGGAAATGGACGGGTCGGATTCCGGTCCGGATGCCGTAAGCCCGGTTGTTGAAGAACGGATCCGCAAGGGAGAGAGATTGAAAGCCATGGGCGTGAATCTCTATCCCGCGGGATACCGCGTCGATATTACCGTATCAGAAGTTGTCCGGCGATTTGGAGACCTGGACGCGGAATCCCTGGAGAAGGAGGACCAATCCTTTTCCATGGCGGGGCGGATCATCTCGAAAAGGGATTTTGGAAAGGCCTCGTTTATTCATATCAAGGACGGCACGGGCCGTATCCAGGCGTATATCCGGAAAGACAAGGTCAGCGAGAAAAAATTCAGTATCTTCAAGCTGATGGATATCGGTGATTTCATCGGGGTGACCGGGACGTTTTTCCGGACCCGGACCGGTGAACTGACCCTTCTCGCGCAGGACCTGGAACTGCTGAGCAAATCCCTTCGGCCGCTTCCCGAAAAATGGCACGGGCTGACCGACGTGGAGATCCGTTACCGCCAACGGTATATCGATCTTATCGTAAACGACGAAGTCAAGGAGGTCTTTGTCCGGCGGAGCCGGATCATCCAGGCGGTAAGGGACTTTTTTATCCGGCGGGGGTTCCTGGAGGTGGAAACCCCGATGATGCAGCCGATCCCCGGCGGGGCCACGGCCAGGCCGTTCAAGACCTTTCACAATGCCCTCGGCATGAATCTCTACCTGCGGGTCGCCCCCGAACTCTACCTGAAACGGCTGGTGGTGGGGGGACTGGAAAAGGTGTTTGAAATCAACCGGAACTTCCGGAACGAGGGGATCTCCGTCCGGCACAACCCGGAATTCACCATGCTCGAGTTTTACATGTCCCACGCCACCTACGAGGACCTGATGGGATTGACGGAAGAACTTTTCTGTTCTGTCCTGGACCGGGTCCTCGGAAAAAGGGTCATTGAATACCAGGGTGAAACCATTGATTTTTCTCCTCCGTGGCGGCGGATCGGTCTCTTTGAGTCGCTTCTGGAGATGGGCGGCGTGGAAAATGAGGTCCTGGAAAACGAGGCGGCGGCCAGGGCCTGTGCAACGGATCACGGGATTCACCTGGACGGGAAGGACACCCACGGAAAGATCCTCACAAAGCTGTTCGATCACCTGGTGGAGCCGGGGCTGATCCAGCCGACCTTTGTGACCGGTTATCCCACCGAGGTCTCGCCGTTGTGCCGCAGGAATGAACAAAATCCGGACATCACGGACCGCTACGAGCTGTTTATCGGGGGCAGGGAAATCGCCAACGCCTTCACCGAATTGAACGATCCCGTGGATCAGCGGCGGCGCTTCGAGGCCCAGGCGGCCCTCCGGGAGGCGGGGGACGAAGAGGCCCAGTTCATGGACGAGGATTACGTGACCGCCCTGGAATACGGCATGCCGCCCACCGCCGGAGAGGGTATCGGGATCGACCGGGTCGTCATGCTGCTGACAAACGCGCCGTCCATCAGGGATGTGATCCTCTTTCCCCATATGCGGTCCCGGTAGCCCGGGCACAGAAGCCCCCGTTTTTATCTCCGGCGGGGCCCGGACGGAACAGGAGTTTCATGTTCGAGTTTCTCCTCGGAATGAGGTATCTGCGGGCCAGGCGCAAGCAGGCCTTCATATCGGTGATCACGGTCATTTCGGCCCTCGGGGTCATGGTGGGGGCCATGGCCCTGGTGGTGGTGCTCTCGGTGATGAACGGGTTCAGAGCCGACCTGATGTCCAAGATCCTCGGGGTCAACTCCCATCTCCTGGTGCTGAATTACGGCGGTCCGTTCGGCGATTACCGGGCCGTGGCGGAAAAAACCGGCCGTGTCCCAGGCGTGGTGGCGCTCACGCCGTTCATTTACAGCCAGGTCATGGTCAATAACGCCGGGAATGTCTCGGGTGCTGTTTTAAGGGGGATCGATCCCGGCACCGCCGACCGGGTGGTGGGGATCGGCGCCATGATTAAAAAGGGGTCTCTGGCTTCCCTTGACCTCCGGACCGGCGGGTTGCCCGCCATTATCATCGGGAGCGAGCTTGCGAAACAGACCGGCGCATTTCCCGGCGACGAGCTGACCGTGGTCTCGCCGGAAGGGAAGCTGACTCCCCTGGGACGGGTCCCCAATACCCGGAAGTACCGGGTGGCGGCCGTTTTCGATTCCGGCATGTATGAATATGACGCCACCATGGTCTTTGTTTCCCTCCGGGAGGCGCAGGATTTCCTGGGCCTGGGCGACCGGGTCACGGGCCTGGAGGCCAGGGTCACGGATATCTACCGATCGGATGTCATCGCCAGGTCCGTCCAGGAGGCGCTGGGATACCCTTTCTGGACAAAAGACTGGAAAATGATGAACCGGAGCCTCTTTTCCGCGCTCAAGCTGGAAAAAATTACCATGTTCGTCATCCTTACCATGATCGTGCTGGTGGGGGCGCTCAATATTATCAGCACCCTGGTGATGGCGGTCATGGAGAAGACGCGTGACGTGGCGATTCTGAGGGCCATGGGGGCCTCGTCCAGGAGCATCATGTCGATCTTCATGATCCAGGGCCTGCTGGTGGGAATCGTGGGGACCGCCGCGGGGCTGGCTTCCGGTCTGGGACTCTGCCGTCTGCTGAAAAAGTACCAGTTCATCAGCATGCCCTCGGACATTTATTACATCTCCACGCTTCCCGTGCGGGTGGAACCGAAGGACGTGGTGTTCGTGGCCCTGGCGGCGGTCGTCATTTCTTTTCTCGCCACCATTTATCCGTCGTGGCGCGCCTCCAGGTTGAATCCCGTGGAGGCATTGAGATATGAATGACGGGGGAAAGGGCGGAACCGGAAAACCCCTTCATTCCGATCCCCCGTTGCTGGTGCTGGAAGGGGTGTGGAAAACCTTCCTCCATCACGGGAACCGGATCGAGGTCCTGAGAGGAATCGACCTTTCGGTGTATGCGGGGCAGTGTCTGGCGGTGGTGGGGGCGTCCGGGGTGGGAAAGTCGACGCTGCTTGATGTGATGGGCAGCCTTGAGCCCCCAACGCGGGGCGTGGTAAGATTCGGGGGACGCAATGTGTACGGGATGGACGATGCGGCCCTGTGCCGGCTGCGGAACAGGGAGATCGGTTTTGTTTTTCAGTTCCATCACCTTCTCCCCGAGTTCAATGCACTGGAAAATGTCATGATGCCGGCCCTTATCGCCCGGCGCCCCCGGAGAGATGCCTCCGAAGCGGCCCGTGACGTGCTGAAAAAAGTGGGCTTGGATCACCGGCTGAACCATCGCGCCGGAGAACTGTCCGGAGGTGAACAGCAGCGGGTGGCCCTGGCGAGGGCCATGGTCATGCGGCCGAGGCTCATACTGGCGGACGAACCCACCGGAAACCTGGACCGGCTGACCGGGCAGGGGATCGTGGACCTCCTGTTGCGGATCAACCGGGAAGAGGGCGTGACCCTGGTGATCGCAACCCACAACCAGCGGCTGGCCGGAAAGATGTCGAGAGAGCTTGAGATCGTCGATGGACGGATCCTGGAGACAGGGACATGATGCGGAAACCAACTTGAAGGGTGCTGAAAGATGACGACAAGACGGTGTTGCCTCGGGATAATGGTGCTTCTGGCGGTGATTTTTTCTTTGACCGGATCGCATCCTGTCGGTGCCAAGGACGCCGAAACAGTGGCGGTTCTCCCTTTCAGGGTCCATGCGCTCAAACCGCTGGGATATCTTCAGCAGGGTCTCCAGAAGATGCTGACCGACCGTATC
>CAZCVB010000207.1:0-4471 GCA_964501805.1 uncultured Desulfobacteraceae bacterium
CAGGAACGGTCATGTCCGGCAAGTCCCTTCCACACGCCCACGTTCGATTATGAAGGATTAGGACCGTTCAAAAACAATGCCCGGCTCCGAAGGCCCATCGGAAGTCCCGGGTTCATGATCTATGGGGATGCCTTTTCCAAAGGCCCTCCAATCACTTTCCGAAGCCTGCTTTCCAGAATCATCCCCTGTCGCAGGATCACGGGCGGGTCCACCGTGACATCAAGGACCGTGGATGCGGCTTCACCGGGAGTCAGCCCCCCGTCGATGACCAGGCTCACGCCGTTCCCCAGCGAGCGGATGACCGCCTCCGCGCTCCGGCACGGCGGAGCGCCGGAGAGATTGGCACTGGTCCCGGTCACCGGCGCGTCCAGGGCCTGTGCCAGGGCCGTGGCCACCGGATGGCTGGAAAACCGGATTCCGATCCTGCCGCTCCCTCCGGTAAGGAGCGGCGAGATCCCCTCCCCGGCCTCGAACACCAGCGTCAATCCGCCCGGCCAGAAGGCATCCACCAGGCGCGCCGCAACGGAAGGGATCCTCCGGACATATCGTTCCAGGGAAGCCTGCGAGGGAATCAGGATCAGGACAGGCCGGCCCGGATCCCTTTTCTTGACACGGACGAGCCGCCTGACGGCCGCTTCATTCCGGGCGTCCGCGCCCAGGCCGTAAAAGGACTCGGTGGGATAGGCCACCAGTCCGCCCGAGCGCAGGACGTCGCGGGCCCTCAAAAGGGTTTTTCCGGACATGCCGTCCGGGCCGACCTTCAATATATGGGAAACTTCCGGGACGGACGTTTCTTCAGCCTTATTCATATTCCCCGCCGCCTCACCGGGCTTCAACCCGTTTTCCCTTGACCCACAAGGGTTCTTTTCCTATACTTCGTTTCCACTTAATCCCCGCACCACCCGGCGCGTTCCGCGCCGCGATTTAATTTGATGACATGGGCAAACGGTATCATTAAAACATCAAGTGGTCGGTGCGTCAAATCATCGCCCCGGCGGGGCGTCTCGTGATACCGGAAAATCAACCTGGAGGTAATATATGGGAAAAGTAGGAGTTATTGGTGTTGGACAGAGCGCCTTTGTCCGGGGATATCCCGGCTCCATCCGGGAGCTGGCCTTCGAAGGATTCAAAGAGGCCATGCAGGATGCCGGCATATCCAGGACGGACATCGACGCTTCGGTAATCTGCTCCGCCCCGGAGTATGACAAACAACGGTCCCCTGCGGGCGTGCTCGCCGAGTATCTCGGCCTTACGCCTCAGCCCACCTTTTATCTTGAAAGCCTCTGCTCTTCCAGCAGCATGGGGCTGAGAACCGCCTATTCGCTCGTCAAGTCCGGGCTCCACGACGTGGTGGCCGTGATCGGGTTCCAGAAGATGTCGGAGATCTCTTCCGCGGAATCCCAGGAACGGATGGGACGCGGTGCCGACATCCAGTGGGAAAGCCCCTTCGGCACCATGATGCCGGCCTATTACGCCATGTACGCCAGGGCCCACATGGCCGCCTACGGCACCACGCCCGAGGACCTGGCGCTGATCCGGGTCAAGGCCGCCACCTACGGCCAGATCAACGAGAAGGCCGTGTATCGGAAACCGGTCACCTTCGAGATGTTCTCGGATCCGGAAAGCCCCATGTCCGGCCCGGTGGCCAGCCCGCTGCGGGTCGGGGACTGCTGCGCCAACGCGGACGGAAGTTCCTGCGTCATCGTCGCCAGCGAGGAAAAGGCCAAGGCATTTTCGGAAAAACCCGTGTGGATCCTCGGCCTGGGCGCCGCGTCCACCGCCGTGAACCTGGCGGGAAGGGATCTTTTCACGGGCCTGACCGTTGCCAGGGAGGCAGGCGAGCAGGCTTACAAGATGGCGGGCATCACGCCAAAAGACATCGACGTGGCGGAGGTCCATGACTGTTTCACCATCGCGGAGATGATGGCCTACGAAAACCTGGGGTTTGCCAAACCCGGTGAAGGAAAGGACCTGATCCGGGGAAAAGAGACTTACAAGGACGGGAGTATCCCGGTGAACGTGGACGGGGGGCTTCTCTCCAAGGGACACCCCATCGGCGCGACCGGCGGGTCCCAGATCAGGACGATCGTACTCCAGCTCAGGGGCGAGGCGGGTGATATGCAGGTCAAGGATCCCGAGATCGGCCTGGTCCACAATATCGGTGGTGTGGGACTCTACGGAAACGTCAGCATCTTTGGGAGGTAAGCAGATGGGGAAGAAAAAGAAACAGGTGGATGACCGCTTCAAGAAGTTCGGTACCGTGAGCTTCACATCCATATCCAAGGTGAATGATTTTGTCGATTACCTGGAAAAGGGCCAGGTCATGGGCACCCGGTGCAAGGACTGCGGACGGATCTTTTTTCCGCCCAGGGCCGATTGCTGTGACTGCCTGACCAGCAACATGGACTGGGTGGAAGTGACCGGGCAGGGAAAACTGGTGAGCTTCAGCAAACTGGAATACGCGCCCGTCGGGTTCGGCGATGACCTGCCCTATTGCATCGCGCTCCTCGACTACGGGGATTACAAGGTCTTCGGGAGGATCGCCGATGACGTGCCCGAAGAGGAGATTCAGGTAGGCATGGAGATGACCACCAAGGTCAACACCCTGCCCAACGGTCAATTGAACTACGTCTTTCACAAGGCATAAACCGACCGCCCCCGCCGGTACGGCGGGGGCTTTTTCCCGCCCGGCCCCTGAAAGGGTGTGAGCAATCCATGACACCCGCGCACCCTAAATGGCTTGAGATTTCCATCCATACCCACCCGGTTGTCCGCGACGCCCTCGGGGCCTTTCTCTTTGACCTGGGATGCACGGGGATTGTCACAGAGGATTTCGAAGACGACACCCTCCGGGCCTACCTGCCCGCATCCCGGAACCCTGAAGATCTCCGGGCCCGGATTGTCCTGTTCCTGGATCACCTGAAAAAGATATTCCCCGAATTCATCCCTTCCGAGCCGGTTTTCCGTTCCCTGGCGGACCAGGACTGGAGCCGGAACTGGCGCCGGTTCTTCCGCCCGGAACGTGTGACGCCCGGACTGATGATCCACCCGGCCTGGGAGACCGGTCCCGCCCCGCCGGGCTGCCGCCTCCTTCGTATCGATCCGGGTCCCGCGTTCGGGACCGGGGGACACGCCACCACCCGTATGTGCCTGAGGGCCATGGAAACCGTTCCCGTCACCGGGAAACCCCTCCTGGACGTGGGCACGGGCAGCGGCATCCTTGCCATGTACGGCGCTATTCTGGGGGCCGGGCCGGTGGTGGCCGTGGACATCGATCCCGAGGCCCTTCGCTGGGCAGAACGGAACCTCCGTCTCAACGGCCTGGAGCGATCCGTCTCCCTGTCCGGGAATCCCGTTGAAAAGCTCTCTGGCGTCTTTTCCCTTATCACCGCCAACCTGGTCCTGGACCAGATTCGGAAACTGATGCCGCACTTCTCCCGCCTTACGCTCCCCGGCGGCCGGATCATCCTCTCCGGCATCCTGAAGGAACAGGTGCCCGGGGTGAACGCGATCTCGAAAATGCACGGATTCCGGGACCATGACATCCGCCATGAGGAAGAATGGGCCTGCATTATCTGCCGCAAATCGATAGAGGAGGAAGTCCCTTGAGACGTTTCGTGATCGATCGGGTTCTCTCTCCCGGCATGTCCGTCTCCATTTCAGGCGCCGAGGCACGGCACATGGTCCGGGTCCTGAGGCTGCGTCCGGGGGACCGGGTTGTTCTGATGGACGCCGGGGGCGCCCGTTTCCAGGGCGCCATTCAATCCATGGCGCCCCGCGGGGTCCGGGTTTACGTGGAGGTCCCGCTACCCGGCCCGCCCCCCTCTCCTGTTGAGATCATCCTGTGCCAGGCCGTGCTCAAATCCCGTCCCATGGACTTCGTGGTTCAGAAGGCCTCCGAACTGGGCGTGAACCGGATCATCCCCTTCTTTTCCGCCCGCACGGTGGTGCGCCTCGATGAAAAGCGGCACGACGCCCGGTTACACCACTGGAAGGAAATCACCCGGAGTTCGGCCAAGCAGGCCGACCGCCGGGCTCCCGCCGCCATCGACCCGGTCCGCCGGTTCGATGACCTGATGAAACGATTGCGGAAAGAAGCGGGCATGAAGATCATCCTCTGGGAGGAGGAAGATACCCTGGATCTCAAGCGGGTGTTCCGGGAGACGAAGGAAAAGCCGGGGTTCCGGACCGTCATCGGCGTGGTGGGGCCGGAAGGGGGATTCGCTTCCGATGAGATCCACCTGGCCGGGGAGGCGGGATTTGTCCCGGTATCGCTGGGGCACCGGATCCTGAGGGCCGAAACCGCCGCCATCACCCTGACGGCCCTCGTCCAGTATGAATGGGGAGACCTGGGACGAACGGGTTTGGTCTCGCCCCTTGATTCTCCACGATGACATGCCCTTCCCCCACCCTTTGGGCAGGATGTAGGGGACAATACAGGGCCGGCCCCTGCCCGCCGTCCTCTTGGCGG
>CAZCVB010000208.1:0-2706 GCA_964501805.1 uncultured Desulfobacteraceae bacterium
TTTTTGACGGAGGCTGGGGACTGATCCGTCCCTCCAATACCCAGCCGGTCCTGGTCCTTCGGTTCGAGGCGGAGGACGCCGCGCGTCTCGAAGAGATCCGCCGCATCTTCATGGATAAACTTGAAAGGCGGTTGTAAGGTTTGCCTCCTGTGCGCGGCGTCCGCCCGGCGGGGGCCTCACTTCGGTCTCATTCGGCCCAGGAGGACCCGCGTCTCCTCGCTTTGGGATCGGAGGATCTTTTTCCGGGCGCTGATGTCATAATGTTTCGACATGCGGCCGAAGAATTCCATGCTCGCCTTCCTCAGTCCTTCCGCCAGGATGATCTCACCCCCCGGCTTCAGATAGGTGGTGAAAAGGTTGAGCAGGGGAGCGTAATCCCGCGGGCTGTAAACTACTTCCGAGCCGATGATCACGTCGAACCGGCCTTCAAGCCGGGGGCGATGCCAGTCCAGCTCATGGATTTCGATGTTGCTTTCCGAAAGCCCATTCAACAGGGCGTTGGCGCGGGCGAAATCAAGGGCGTCGGCATTGTATTCCGTCATGGTCACCCGGTGTCCGAAGGCGGCGGCTACAATCCCGGAAATGCCCATGCCGCAACCGATTTCCAGAAACCGCCGTTCCGGACGGACCGCGAGGGCGGAAAGGTACTCGGACAATACGATGGCCGCCTCCCATATTTTCGACCAGAGGGGAAATCCCTGGAACACATCCTCCCGGTTCACGAAACGGTCAATGGATTTTGGAACCAAAAAGCTAAAAGGCCGGTCCCCTATGGTGAGCGTTATGCTGTCGGTCTCGTAGGTCTTATGAAAGGCTTCAAGGGAAAACATGGCTTCCATGCACCTCCTGTGGTCGTGGCTGTGAAAAAATTTTTATTTTTCGCACAATCCGCGGTGAATGTCCACCCTCTTGGGGCTCGGGGTTCCCCTGAAACCGTGATGCTTCCTTCTCCGGCGGGAAATTTGTGTTGCCAGGCGGGTGAATTTTGATTATAGATGAAAGTCGCGTTACTTCTCGACCCGTCCCCCCTACAGGAGAAACTCATGGATCTGGACAGGCCGCTTGTGCTTGCCACGCGCAACAAGGGGAAGATTGCCGAGTTCAGGCGCCTGGTCTCCGGGTTCGAGGTGGATATCCTGGGCCTGGAGGATTTCGGCCCCATCCCTGCGGTGGAAGAGGATGGAGACACCTTTGAGGAGAACGCGGTCAAAAAAGCGCGTTTCACTGCGAGGGTCCTGGGATTCCCCTCTCTCGCGGATGACTCCGGGCTGATGGTCGAAGCCCTGGGAGGGATCCCGGGAGTCCGGTCCTCGCGGTATGCGGGGCCTGACGCCACCGATGAGGCGAACAACCGGAAACTGCTCGGGGCCCTGGCGGGCATGGCGGATCGGCAGGCCAGGTTTGTGTGCGTGATCGCCATCGCGGTTCCAAGAGGGCCGGCCCTTATTTACGAGGGTGCCTGTGAGGGCGTTATTACCGATGAACCGGCCGGGAGCCACGGGTTCGGATACGACCCGGTGTTTTATTATCCTCCGCTGAAGCGGACCTTCGCCCAGCTTTCCACCGACGAGAAAAACCGGGTGAGCCACAGGGGTAAGGCCATGGCTGAACTGGGGCGTGAATTCGACAAGGTGCTGGTATGGCTGAGGCAACGGCTGTCGGAAGAACCCTCATGATCCTTTTTTCACGAAACCAAGCGCCCGGCGCGGGTTCTATACAATGACAGGGAGAGATGGTAACAGTTTGACGAACCTTTTTCCGTGCATCTGTTTTATAAAAGGCCGAGGAACCTGAACCTGAACCTTTAAGAGAGATAAGCCCGCTTCGGCGGGGCAGCCCTTGAAACCGGCCGGCGTTTTTCCGAATATAAGGGGATGGACGCCGGGGAAATGAAAACGCGGAAAATCCCTTAGAGGAGGTAAGGATGTTTGAGGTAACAGAAAAGGCGAGTGAAATGATCAAGGAATTTCTGAAAGACAGGGAAGAAATTCCGCCGATCAGGATCATGATGGCGGGAGGCGGCTGATCCGGGCCCTCTTTGGGCATGGCTCTGGATGAGCCGAGGGAAAACGACCATGTGTTCGATGACAGGGGGCTCAGCTATCTGATTGAAAAGACCCTGTTCGAGCAGATAAAACCCATCAAGGTTGATTACGTGGAGACCCCCATGGGTGCTGGATTCAATATCTCGTCCAGCATGGCGGCGGGGGGCGCTTGCGGCCAGTCCTGCAGCTGTTGAGGAGAAACATCTTTTCCCGCTATTCTTCCGTGACCGGAACCCCGGCCGGGGAAAGGATGGCGGGATTTTTTTGCCTTTTTGCAGGGCCATCCCCGGCGGGAGGGCCGCTATTGCTCCGGGGCCTCTTCCAGGTCCAGCTCCAGCTCCAGGTCCAGGTCCTCAAGCTCCGCAGCCGTCTCGTCATCGTCATCGGAGAGGATTCCTACCTCTGTTCCGGCGGGAGGGATTTCTCCATCGGATGCGTCATCCAGCAGGGTGGCGGCCACGTCCTCCTCCGGTTCGAGAGAAATTTCTTCCCGGTCCTCCGGAGCCTCTTCCAGCAGGGTTTCAGCCGGGCCTTCCGTTCCCTTCTCCTCCACGGGAGAGGATTCTTCTTCAATGGAGAGTGATTCAAGATCCAGGGAGAGGTCCGCTTCCACCTCCGGCGGATCTCCGCCGTTCGTCTCTTCCAGGTCCAGGGAGACCAC
>CAZCVB010000208.1:2806-4455 GCA_964501805.1 uncultured Desulfobacteraceae bacterium
CGATTCGGGCTGGAGGCATTTTTTCAGGGCTTCCCTGGCCAGTTGATCGCACCGTTCGTTCTCCGGATGTCCGGCGTGGCCCCGGGTCCACTCCCACCGGATCCGGTGACGCCGGTTCAACTCAGCCAGTTCTTCCCACAGGTCCCGGTTCAACACGGGCTTTTTCTGCGAATTTACCCAGTTGCGCCGGATCCAGCCCGGCAGCCATTCAGTCATGCCTTTCACCACATAGCTGGAGTCCGTGACAATCCTGACTTGACAGGGCCTTTTGAGCCGCCGTAGCGCCTGGATAACGGCCGTCATTTCCATCCGGTTATTGGTGGTGGCCCGTTCACAGCCTGAAATTTCCCTGACCTCCCGTCCATATTTCAGGATGGCGCCGTAGCCGCCAGGACCGGGATTTCCGCTGCACGCCCCGTCCGTAAAGATTTCCACCACATTAGCCGGTTCAGGATCCATGGTTTCTCCCGGTGAAACGGCCCCTGATCCGGATGGTTAGTTCCGGTTTCCGGGGATAGTTGGTGCGTAACTTCAGGAAACCGCGGTAGGTCCGGGGGGAGCCGGGAAGGCTGCTGAACAGGATCTCGAACCGTCTGCCTTTCTCGATCTCCTTCAGCTCATAGGTGAGTTGTCCCGAAAGGGTGAACGCCCCGGGCGTCAATTCCAGCGGTTTATCCATGTCCGTCCGGATTTCAACCCGGCGGTGGACCGGTTCTCCCTCTTTTCCGGACAGGTAGATCCTCGAGGAAGAGACCCAGATCAGGGGCCTGACCCGGGCGTTCAGGGTCAGGGTCACCACCCGGTTTTCGGGATCGTTGGTATAGACCCTGGCGTGTCTGCGGATCTGCCCCTGCCGTCCGCGGGTCCGAATACTGAGCGTGATGCTTCCCTCCCCGCCCGGGGAGACGGCCCGGTCGAAACGGGCGACCGTGCATCCTCAGCCGGGCTTTACTCTTTTTATCTCAAGCGGCCGGTCCCCCTTATTGATCACCCGGAAAGGATGCGAAATCATGGTGCCTTCCCGCACATCTCCAAAATCGAACGATCGTTCGGGAAGGACCATCCAGGGCCCTTTCGATTCTTCGGACAGGGCCGGATGTGCGGAAAAGGCGATCAGGATGATGACCGGCAACAGGATCCGGAGGTGCGGCTTCATGGCATCGAATTCCTTTTTCGGACGTTTACGGCATGCCGCGGTGAAGCTTATAGGTGAGAATGTCCAGTTTTACCGTGAAATCGATATTTTCAACCATGCAGCAGTCCGGGACCAGGATCCTGACAGGGGAAAAATTGAGGATGGCGTTCACCCCGGCGTCAAGGAAATGATCCGCGACCATCTGGGCCGCGGAAGGCGGCGCCGTGATCACCCCGATCTCGATGTTGAGGGCTTCGGCCATCTCGTTTACTTCCTCGATATCCCGGATGATCAGCCCGGAGGAGGTGGGCTGGTTGATCTTTTCAGGATCGTTGTCAAAGGCGGCCACGCAATGGAAGCCCCGCGCCGCAAGGTTCTGATGTTCCAGGAAGGCGGATCCGAGCTGACCGATTCCCGCCACCGCCAGGTTCCAGTCGCGGTTGATGGCCAGGATTTTTTTGATCTGGACCTGGAGTTCTATCACATCGTAACCCACCCCCCGCAAGCCGCATTC